>BNUJ01000028.1 GCA_025997275.1 Deferribacterales bacterium | reverse complement strand
AGCTACTTCGTCATACGATAACTTGCCACTGAGCACATCCTCTACCCCTTTAATCTTGCCATAACTTCCCACAATACATACCCCTAATAAAAAATATATGAGGGGCATTTTAACTTGTGCAATTACAAAGAAATAAATCCTATTGCTATATTTTTGATAATGGGTTAGAGTAGTAGTCCATAATATTTAGGAGAATAGCAGATGTCTAGACGTTGCGAAGTATGTGGCAAAGGTCCCATGTCGGGCAATAAGGTGAGCCATGCTCACAATGTGTCTAAACGGGTGTTCCTGCCGAACCTGCAGCACGTCCGCGCTATAGGCGAGGGCGGGGCTATTGAGCACAAGCGCGTATGCGCTAAGTGCCTGAAAGCTGGAAAAGTAAAGAAGGCTTAAATATGAAACGCAGAGAGTTCCTCAAGTCATCTCTTTCGCTCGGTGTGGCTCTGTCGCTTGGCAGGGCTGAGGTTGCCTTGTCCGCAGATGTCCCCGATTTAGTGGTGGTAAAAGGTGAGCCTGTTCGGGCGACTGAGAGGGCTATTGACGCACTAGGCGGTATCGGAAGGTTTGTGAAACCCGGACAAAGTGTCGTTATCAAGCCTAATATGAGCTTTGCTTCTGGCATAGACGTTGCAGCTAACACTAATCCTGATGTTGTAGCGACTGTTGTGCGCCTGTGCAAGGCGGCTGGAGCGAAGAAAATCTCTGTCCTAGACCATACGCTGGCGGCGGCTGAGTCATGCTTAGAGCTTTCTGGCATTCGTGCCGCTTGCAATAAAGTTGTTTCTAACTGCGTTCACGCTGTAGGAGATAAACGTTTTTATAGCGAAGTCAAGATTAAAGGTGCGCAGTCGCTCAAAACTACAAGCGTTATGCGTGAGGTTTTAGAGGCTGATGTCCTAATTGCCGTGCCAAAAGCAAAGTCGCACGGAGGTGCTGGCGTGTCCTGCACTATGAAAGGGAATCTCGGACTTATTTACGATAGGGGCGTATTCCATTTCTCTAGTTTGCACACCTGTGTAGCCGACCTGTACTCGTTGCTAGTGCCGGCATTTTCAGTGGTTGATGCCACTAAGGTGATGACTACTAATGGTCCTGGGGGACCGGGCAAGGTGATAGACTACGGCGAAATAGTGGCATCTATAGATGGCGTTGCGGCAGATGCGTATATTGCTAGTAGCTACGAATGGTTCGGCAGACGCGTAAAACCTGAAAACGTTGGTTATCTGAAAGAGGCGGCGGCGCGCGGACTTGGCAGAATAGATATAGATGCTATGCGCATATCAAGGTTGAACGTGTAAAGTTATGATGTGTCGCATATCTGGGCGACGCGTAGCACAAGGGGTGTCGCTCTTTCTGTTCGTGTCGTTGCTCGTATTCACTAGTAGTCAGTTGTCTAATGATATTATTGATAAATGGGCATCGTTTTATATGCTCGTTGACCCGCTGAGACTGCCAATAATATTTATTGCACTGCGAGAAATTTCACTGCATATCATTTTATTCATTATAGTGGCTCTTTTAATCATCCGTTTCGGCAGATTCTTTTGTGCCAAAATCTGCCCGATGGGTATAACGATTGATATAATAGATAATTTTGCAAATGTTGATAACAAGTCGCTTAACACCGCTGTAAAGTATATTGCACTGCTTGCAATAGCTGTGTGTGCACTAGTTGCGGGCGTCAACCTATCGTTCCATCTAATGCCGATGAGTATTGCTACCAGACTATACGCATTAGTTCTATATCCATTTACAACGCTTATAGCATCTGGCGGACTAGAAGTCGCACAGAATTTAGGGTTACTTGACTATGCCACATTTGGCGTCAGACGCTATGCTACTGTGCTATATATAGTTGTTTTATTTACTGCGTTGGCAGTGCTAGCTAGGCACTATAAGCGGTTCTGGTGTCGCTACCTGTGCCCTGCGGGTGCTATGTTTGGGTTATTCTCGGCACTAGGCAGGTATAGGCGGGCGGTGAATGTTGTTCAGTGTATAAAATGCGGTAAATGTGAACGTGTATGCCCTATGTGTGCCATTGATAAGATATATAGCTACGACCACAAGGAGTGCATAGCTTGTAAAGATTGTGAGCGGAGCTGTCCTGTGGGAGCAATCAGTTTCGGTTGGCGTGGCAAGAGAGAGAGCGGTAGCGGAACATTTAACACTGTCCCTATTACGCGCCGCAGGTTGCTAGGCGGTGCATTTGCAGGTATAGGGGTTGGACTATTCAGCTTAACTGAATTGAAATCGTTAATCTACCTGCCGAGGGAGCATAGCGATGTTATAGATGCGGCACTTATCCGACCGCCGGGTGCACTGCCTGAGGCGGAGTTTTTAGCGCGTTGCGTGCGTTGTGGCGAATGTATGGTTGCTTGTCCTACCAATGGATTACAGCCATTAGCGTTGCAGTCGGGCACTGCGGCTTTGTTTTCGCCTGTGTTGGTGCCAGCTATAGGCAATTGTTCTAACACTTGCAACAAATGTGGACATGTTTGCCCGACCAGTGCTATCAGGGAACTATCACTAGAAGAGAAACGGCACGCGAAAATCGGCGTTGCGCGGATATTAAAGGAACGTTGCCTTGCATGGGAGGAGGGGAAATCCTGTGTTGTATGCCAAGAGGTCTGTCCCTATAATGCCATAAAGCTAGACAGAGTTGCGGGTGCAGTTGCATCGGTGCCTGTGATAGAAGAGAATCGCTGTTTCGGTTGCGGAGCATGTGAAAATGCCTGTCCTCAAGCACTTGCTGCTGTGATAGTAGAGCCTACTGGGGCGATACGCATATCAGAAGGGAGCTATGTAGAAAAGTCGCTCTCACTTGGACTGAGCCTTAAAGTGAATGAAAAAACAAATATTATAGAATATCAACAAGAAGATTCTAACGGCAAGTTACCGCCGGGGTTTGTGGAATAAAGCTAGTGGCTGAACTGACAGAAAGCTAGATATAAAGTGGTAGACACTTAAACTACATATTGACTAGGGTTACAATTTGCCTATTGCGTTACGATGTATAAGGTGCTATAAATATCCCTCATGGCGAAGATAATCGCATTGGCGAACCAGAAAGGTGGTGTCGGCAAGACCACCACCGCGATAAACCTCAGCGAAGCACTAGTCCAAAAGGGCAAGCGTGTATTGCTTGTTGATATTGACCCGCAGGCTAACAGCACTAGTGGCGTTGGCGTGAGCCTTGCCAAAGATGCACCTAGCATATATGAGGTGTTGAGTGGCACGGTGCCAGCAGAGCGTGCCATACTCAAAGCTGCAGCTGGCATTGATGTGTTGCCTACCCGCATAGACCTCGCTGCTGCAGAGGTTGAACTTGTTTCGGAGGAAGGCAGAGAACAACGTCTAAAAAGGTGCCTGCAACACGTGCGTGATAATTATGATTTTATATTGATAGACTGTCAACCCTCATTAGGGCTACTTACTGTGAACGCTCTTACGGCAGCGGACAGCGTCTTAATACCGTTGCAATGTGAATACTACGCTATGGAGGGGCTGGGGCAGTTGCTGAAGACCATTAGGCGTATACGTGAGAATCTGAACCCCTCATTAGGGCTGGAGGGTATATTGCTTACAATGTATGATGCCCGCAACAACCTATCGGACGAAGTTAAAGAGCAGGTGGAAGCGAATTTTCAGAAAGAGGCGTTCAAGACTGTTATCCCGCGCAATGTGCGCTTGAGCGAGGCGCCAAGTTATGGCACTCCCATAAATATGTATGATAAAAGCTCAGTCGGTGCGGCGAAGTATAACGAACTGGCTGACGAGCTATTAGCAAGGAACGGATTATAAATGTGCGCATTCTATCGTTAATTTTAGTATCGGTTTTATTTGCGTTCAACGCCAGCGCGGCTGATTTCGCTGAGGGTGTCCACTATAGTGTGCTAAAAACACCGCTAAAATATGATGATGGTCGCAAGCAACAGATATTTACAGAGGTGTATTCCGTCTATTGCGGGTTCTGTTTCCAATATGAACGTTCCGTTATCCCCAAGCTAAAACAATCATTGCCTAAAAACGTTATCTTTGAGGAACGTCATATCAGGCAGTTAGGGCAGTTCGGGGAGGAGGCAAACGATATATTATCGGTTTTGTGGGACGTTCCCAGCTATCAGCGGGTGAAGTCAGCCTATTTTAGTGCAATATTTGTAGATAAGAAACGATTCAGCAGGGACGAGTTTATAAACTTTGGGTTAAAGACTGCTAGTCTTACCCACAAGCAGTTTAATGAACGGCTTGACAATCCGCGGACAAGGGCAACGCGGGCGCGTTGGGACGAGGCATATCCAATAGCTAAAGAATACGGAACACCAGTGTTTGTGGTGAACGGCAGATACGTGGTGCTGACGGACAGCATAAAATCTCAACAGGAATATAACGAGCTGATTAAATATCTGTTGAAAAAGTAATTTTTCACTTGCTATACGATTAAGTTTTGTATAGAATACTCCCTTAATTATTATGAGGTTAGTATGAAATATGATAAAGCCAGCAAAAATCTGCCCCCCCCCCCGCAAAGTGCAACAGGCAGTGATAGTAGCAATTATTGTATAGCTCTTATTCGCCCGAACTATAAGGGTAGCGACCTAGCCCCGTGTCTCTCGCTTGGTTATCTATCTGGGTATCTTAAAGCTAATAAACATAAAGCACTTATAATAGATGCTAAACTGGATGAGCTGTCTAATAGCGATATATTAGCGATATTAAAGAGAGAACATATATCAGTAGCAGGTATTACCTGCTTGAGTGCAGTTGCCAGTGAAACAGCTATCCTTTCGCAATACTTAAAGGTGGCAGGTATCAAAGTTATAATAGGCGGCGTTCATCCAACCTTTATGCCGTATCAGATGCTTGTTTCTAGCGGTGCAGATTATGTTGTGTGCGGAGAGGGGGAGATTGCCCTGCTTAAACTTGCAGAAAATAATTTTGATAGCAAGTTGCCTGATGGAACGTTGATTAAAGGAGTCTATTCCCTAAATGAATTGGAAGATGAAAATGCTCCAGTTATTAGGGCAGATATAGTTGAAAACCTTGATGATATACCATATCCAGATTGGGAGCAACTGCATCCAGCGCATAGTGCTTGGACACCGCCTTGGTTTATAGCAAAACAGGTGCCCGTAGTAGGCATTATGTCATCTCGTGGCTGTCCATACTCATGTAAATTTTGCTCCAGCCCTAATTTTTACAATAGGCGAACACGTATGCGCTCCCCAGAGAATGTATTGGGTGAAATGCGCTTGCTGAAAGAAAAATACGGAATCCGTGAGATAAAGTTCTTAGACGAAAATATGACATCTGACACAAGGTATGTGAACGACCTGTGCAATGCTATTATTAAATCTAACTTAAATTTGCCACTATTCACACAAGCTAGGGCAGACAGGCTTGACGATAAACTCGTGAAAACTATGAAACGGGCAGGATTTTACAATATAGGTATAGGTATTGAATCAGCATCCCCAGTAATGTTAAAAAATATGAACAAGCGTGAAGATATAGATACCATTAAAAATGCTATTAAGGTAATTTCTGATAATGGTATATTAGTAGCAGGTTTCTTCGTGCTTGGAATGCCCGGTGAAACTAAGCAAACTATCAAAGAAACTATGGACTTCATAATGAGTGAGCCACTTGATTTAATCAATGTTTCAATACTAGCTGTTCTGCCCGGTTCAGATTACTGGAGCGAGCTAGAAGGGCAATACGTTCGTGCACTTGATTCTAGTTATTGGAGTCAAGCTACGTATGTGCCAGACGGCTTGACAGCTAAATATTTAGTTGATGCCGAGAGGCAAGCAACTCGTAAGTTTTATTTAAGACCAAGAATAATATTTAAGATGTTAAAATATATCAAACTCAGACATGTCCGACATATCTTTGCGCGACTACGCTCTATGCGTCTATTTGGCAGTTAGAGTCTATACTATTTGTCGAAGAAGTGCACATAGCGCATTCTTGTCAAGAAGTGGCTGATATATCGGAATTTAATGTATTTCATTAGCTTAAATATTATTTTTGGTCTTAGGTAAAACTTTCGCAATGCTTGTTTTTCAGCATAAACTATTTCTTCTGTAGTCAAGCCGTCTGGCACGTAATTGACTTCGCTGAAATATGCTTGGCTGAATATATTTGTATATTGCCCCTTGAGTTCGTCCCAATATTCGGAGCCAGGAAGAACGGTTAGTATTGTAACAGAGACTAAATCAAGTGGCTCATTCATCATGAAGTCCATAGTTTCTTTGATAGTTTGCTTAGTTTCACCGGGCATTCCGAATATGAAGAAACCCGTTATTAAAATACCGTTGTCGTGGAGTATTTTTATAGCAGTTTTTATAGCGTCAATATCTTCTCGCTTGTCCATATTTTTTAGCATCGTAGGAGATGCTGACTCAATCCCAATAGCAAAATTGTAGAACCCCGCCCGTTTCATAGTTTTCACTAGTTTATCGTCAAGCCTGTCTGCCCTAGCCTGTGTGAACAGCGACAGATTTAAGTCAGAGTCAATAATTGCCTCACATAAGCTGTCAATATAGTCTCTATCAACCGTGATATTGTCATCGGCAAACCTTATTTCACGAATTCCATAATGTTCTTTTAATAGGCGCATTTCGCCTAATACATTTTCTGGCGAGCGCATGCGCACCCGTCTGCCATAAAAGTTAGCACTGGAACAAAATTTACATGAGTATGGACAACCACGAGATGACATAATGCCCGCAACTGGTGCATTTTTTGTCGTCCACCATAGGGGAACGTATGCACTGTGCGTTGGCTGCAACTGCTCCCAGTCTGGATATGGTATGTCATCAAGGTTTTCAACTACGTCCGCCCTAATAGCTGGAGCATCTTCGTCCTTTAGCTCATTTAATGAATAAACACCTTTAATTAGTGAGCCGTCAAGCAAAATGTTGCTGAAGTTATTTTCCAGAAGTTTAAGTAAAGCAATTTCTCCCTCGCCACATACCACATAGTCCGCTCCGCTTGCGGTAAGTGTCTGATATGGCATAAATGTTGGGTGAACACCGCCTATTACGACCTTGATTTCTGAGGATTTCAGATGTTTAGATAGGGCTGCTACTTCGTTGGCATAGTTGCTCAGACAGGTAATACCTGATAGAACAATATTCTCTCTCTTCAGTATCGCTAAAACATCATCATTAGACAGATTATCACGTAGGGCATCTATTATCAGTACATTATGTCCGTTAGCTTTAAGGTATCCAGACAGATAGCCCAGTGAAAGGGCAGGAGCCATCCCGCTGTTCTCATACTTTGGGCGAATAAGGGCTATACAATAATTGCAACTATCACTGCCTGTTGCACTTTGCGGGGGGGGGGGGTAAATTTTTGCTGACTTTATCATATTTCATACTAACCTCATAATATATAAGAACATTTGATTATACACAGAAAATTAATTACTGCAAGACAATTTTTGTTCACGACGGCAAGCAAATCCTAGCAAACTGTCCCACCTGCCTAGCCCCACCAATAACAAGCGGCATCCTGTTCGGACTATTTTTTCAAGGGGTAAAGATGTTAGCCTCGTTTTAGATTGTCAATATATATATGTATCAGTGAGACTGCCGCTGGGGTCACGCAGGGGATGCGCCCTGCTTGACTGAGTGTCTCAGGGCGAATTTTTGATAGTTTTTCTAGCTGCTCTTTCCTCAACCCTGCTATTTTGGCATAGTCTAAATCGTCTGGTATGCGAACACGCTCATTGCCAGCCTGTTTAGCTATGTCGTGTGCCTGCCGATGTATGTATCCTTCATATTTCAGCATAATCTCTACTTCGCCTGTCGCTCTGTCAGATAGCGGCTCACTAGGTGAACCCGCTAGGGCGACAACTCCCTTATAGTCCATATCTTCGTGTTTCAAGAGAGCATCAGCTTTAATGCTCTTTCCGTCATATTCAAGGGTTCGTGCTTTCAATCGTTCAATCTCTGTTAGGACACTATCCCGCTCAGCGGTGAAACGTGCAAGCCGCGAATCGCTAATTAAACCTAACCTATATCCGCGTTCCAGTAGCCGATATTCTGCATTATCTTCACGCAATAGCAACCTATGCTCCCCGCGTGATGAGAACATTCTATACGGCTCATCAGCCCCTTTCGTCACAAGGTCGTCTATTAGCACGCCAATGTAGCTTTCTTCACGCCCGATAATAAAAGGTTCTTTATTATCTAGGGAGAGCACAGCATTCACCCCTGCTACAAAGCCCTGCACAGCTGCCTCCTCGTAGCCACTTGTGCCGTTGATTTGCCCTGCACAGAACAAGCCTGCAACTTTCTTGGCTTCTAGCGTATGGCGTAGCTCGGTTGGGTCTATGCAATCATATTCTACGCAATAGCCGGGGCGGACGATAAGTGCCCGTTCAAGCCCTGCAACGGAGCGAATCATATTCTCCTGCGTATCATAAGGCAAGCTTGTGCTAAACCCATTCAGATACACTTCGCTAGAATCAAGTCCCTCTTGCTCTAAAATAATCTGATGACGTTCTCTGTCCTTGAATCTATTGATTTTATCCTCAATAGATGGGCAGTAGCGCGGTCCCAGTGTGCTGATTACCCCATTAAATCTATTAGAACGCGTCATACCCTCACGGATAATCTCATGCGTGTGTGCATTAGTGTATGTCATATAACAGGGATGCTGTGGCAGAGCTACCTTTTCAGTCTCAAATGAAAATGGGCAGATAGGGTTGTCGCTCTCAACAAGCTCTAGTCCGTCAAAGTTAATGCTATCTTTGTGAACGCGTGCGCAGGTGCCGGTGCGGAAACGGCGCATCCTTAAACCTGCTCCTATCATACTATCAGTAATGCCGACACCCGCAAACTCGTTCATTCTGCCACCAGCATAGCTAGATGTGCCGATGTGTAGCAGTCCGCCGAGAAATGTGCCCGTTGCTATCAACACACGCGGAGCATAAAAATCAACCCCTATCTGCGTGCCAACACCTATTACCCTATTATTCTCAATATGAATAGCATTTACTAGCGTCTGAAAGACGCGCAAGCCTGATTGAGACAGGACTGTGTGAATCATTCTGCTACGATATTTTTGTTTGTCAGCCTGTGCCCTGCTAGACCAAACAGCCGCACCCTTCTTTCTGTTTAATATGCGGAACTGAATGCCTGTATTATCAATGCAATGCGCCATTTCACCGCCCAGTGCATCAAGGTCTTTTACTAGGTTGCCCTTAGCAAGCCCGCCCACAGCAGGGTTGCAGCTCATCTGCCCGATGTTGTCAATATTGCCTGTCAGCATTAGCGTGCGCGCACCCATACGCGCTGTTGCAAGTGCCGCCTCTATCCCCGCATGCCCTGCGCCAATCACTATTAGGTCAAATCTATTTTCGCTATTCATTTACCTTATATCCGCGCGGCGTTACCATCTTGCCGTCTATTAGCCTAGTGCGAGTGTTGCCGACTATGATGAGCGTCAGCATATCCACAAAGCCCAGAGCAAAGTCGTCTATGGTTGCTATATATAGCTCTTCCCTGTCTCTAAATGCATTGCGGACGGCACCTATTACTAGATTGCCACGCTCACGGAACTTCTTTAACGTGTAAGGTAGCTGCTCTTTCCTAGTGAGTGAGGCGGGGTTGTATAAGGCGCAGACGAAATCACCTACGTTCACAGCGTCTATGCGTTTCTCAATAACATTCCACGGGGTGAGCTGGTCAGACAGCGACAACAGCACAACGTCCTCGCTTATTGGTGCGCCTAGTCTAGCCGATGCTGCCATAGCAGCGGTTACAGAAGGCGCAACGGTAATCTCCACCCCATTGCCAGTGGCTAGTTTGTGGGTAGCGGCTAGCTCGTAGGCAAGGGATGCCATACCATATATAGATGGGTCGCCCCCGCAGACTATACAGGCACGTCTGCCAGCTACTGCTTGTTTAACTGCGTATTCCACACGTTCAATCTCATGGCGCATCCCTGTCTGGAATATCTCCTGTTTCTCATTTAGATATGGTTTTGCTTCATCTATGTAGCGTTTATAGCCTGCCACTACATCAGCGGAGCTGAGCAGATTAGTCGCAAGTGGCGACATTAGCTCGTGAAAGCCCAGTCCTACGACTGCAAGTGTTCCATTAGAGTTCTTTTGCATATTCAATACCTACTATATCTTTCGCAATGGCGACTGTCACGCTCTCATATTTATGTAACGGCAATACTAGAGGCGTATTTAGAGCATTATGCGCTGCAATAGCAGCTGACGGTTCAGCCACCGCCGATATATCAAAATGTTTTGCCGCCGCTGTCGGCTGGAAGCCAGTAGCGCAAGCATCGTATAGAAACTTCGGCAGAAAACGCAATTGTATGTTTAGTTGTTTTGCGGTCTCTATTATGCCGTGCTCATCTTGTTTCACCCATGCTGATGCTATTAGACGCAGGTCGCTCGTTTTAATGCCTGCATCAGCGCAGGCAGACGTGATAGCCTGAATGACTGCATCAGTTGAGACACCTTTTCTGGCACCAACGCCTGCCACGTATAGCTTATCTGCCTCAGTCGCAGTGGTTATTACTGGTGTAGCTCCTGTGATATTTGACACAATAAAGGCAAGCTCGTTTGCCCCGCCCTCGTGTCCCGATACTGAACTGATGACAAAGCGTGCAGCGTCGTCTAGCACGACCACTGCAGGGTCGCTATATTTAGACTTCAAATGCGGTGCTACTGCACGGGCGGCGATGCCATGCGCCATAATAAAGATAAGTGCCTTACTTTTGCCAAATAAACGTGCGGTAATATCAGACAGGCTCTCAAAGCTATTATCCCCACTAGAACAATATTTAGCCAGTATGTATGCATGGGCGTTAAGCTTGTTGGTGTTTAGCCTAGCAGCCAAAAGGCGCGCCAAACGCGCACCGTTCTCGGACACAGAAAAAATAGCAATATTGCTCATAGCAGAGACTAATTCTAACTGACAAGTGCGTGATTGTCAAATGCCCTGTTTCAGTCGCCCTTGACAAATTTATTTAATGCGGCAGTGTCGCTGATACATATCTATATAAATAAGCTAAAGAGGAGTTAGCACTTTTACCCCTTGAAAAAATGTCAAACTATACACTTTTACCCCTTGAAAAAATGTTAGTTTTTGGTTATAATCTCGTAAATAAGGATTTATTAAGGGGGGTAGGTTAGTGGACAGATTAGCTATGTCGGAGCTTGTCAGCTGGAAAAATAGTCCGAACAGGATGCCACTTGTTATTGATGGGGCTAGGCAGGTTGGGAAGACGTGGCTTATGCGGGAGTTTGGAAAACTACACTACAAAAATACAGTTTATATAAACCTTGACGATGAGCGGAAACTTCACAAAATATTTGAACCTGACCTTAATCCACAGAGGTTAATTAAAGGCTTGGCGTTTGAGAAAGAACAAGAGATAACCCCTGCTGACACCCTCATCATCTTTGATGAAATACAGGAATGCAACAGGGCGTTGATGTCGTTGAAATATTTCTGTGAGAACGCTCCAGAATACCATATCGTTTCAGCTGGCAGTCTGCTAGGCGTGGCTATACACAAAGAGAGTTCATACCCTGTTGGGAAAGTTCAGACCATTAGCCTACATCCGCTAAACTTTGCCGAGTTTATGGATGCTATAGGCGAACCCCGCTATAAAAAGCTATTAGAAAATAAAGACTACAACCTATCATACACCATAGAGGAGCGGTTAATTGATGCACTTAAACACTATTACTTTGTCGGCGGTATGCCCAAAGCGGTGTTGGCGTTCGCAGAACGTAGCAACCTGAACGATGTTAGAAGGATACAAGAGGATATTTTAAGAAATTTTGAGTTAGATTTTTCAAAGCACATTGATGCTCCATCTATACCCAAAGTGGGATTGCTCTGGGAGTCCACACCGAACCAGCTTGCTAAAGAGAATAAGCAGTTTGTTTATAGAGATATGAAACAGGGTGCACGGGCAAGCCAGTATGAGTCAGCATTCTATTGGCTTGATAAAGTTGGGCTTATCCATAAAGTTCACAGGGTTGAAACTCCAAATTTGCCACTATCTGCATACAAAAAAGAGGCGTTTAAGGTGTATTTACTAGACGTAGGGCTATTGTCTGCAAAAGTGAAGCTCACAATAGACAATCTAAAGGGTGGTGGCACATCGGTGTTCAGCCACTTCAAGGGGGCATTGACGGAGCAGTATGTTTTACAGGAACTGAAAGCATCAGAACGAACGATAGATATATGTTATTGGACAAACGATAGAAGTAAGGGCATTGCAGAAGTAGATTTTTTGATTCAGCATAACGGCGAGATTATCCCCATAGAGGTTAAATCGTCTATAAACCTGAAAGCAAAAAGTTTAAGGGTGTATATGGACTATTATAGTCCCAGAGTTGCTATCAGAACATCACTTGGCAGATATGGATACCACGACAGCCTGTGTGACATACCGCTATACCTTATAGGACAGTTTGCAAAGATTTGCTTGCCGTCGTGAACAAAAATTGCCTTACAATAATTAAATTTCCGTGCATAATCAGTTGTTATAATTTATTATAAGGATTTGACAATTTCTTGCACTTCGTTATACTATCTCCACTTTGTTTTATAAGGAGAATGTGTAATGTCTGAACCCGCATAATCAATATTTAAGCAGGTTTAAGCCTCTAATATAGACAAGACCAGCTGGCTATTTTCAAAGCAGTAAGAGGAAAACTTGACAATATCCGAAACATCTCATATATTTGCGGTGTATAGGAGTTAATATGTATGCTGAAGTCTGGCTAGGATAGCGAATGATAAAGACAAATAGCAGTCGTGGCGAAATAATCCTCTATCAGACTGAGGATGGACTAGCGAAAATTGAAGTTGAACTGCAAGGGGAAACCGTTTGGCTCACGCAAGAGCAGATGGCAAGGTTGTTTCAACGCGACATCAGCGTGATTAGTCGGCATATACGTAACGTCTTCGGCGAAAGGGAGCTAGACAAAAAAAGCAATTTGCAAAAAATGCAACTTCCTAATTCTGATAAGCCAACTAACCTTTATTCGCTTGATGTGATTATCTCAGTAGGCTACCGCGTAAAATCTCTACGTGGCACACAGTTTCGCATCTGGGCGAATAGTATCCTAAAGGAATATATACAAAAAGGATTTGCAATGAACGATGCCCTCCTGAAAAATGAGGGTGGTGGCAACTATTTTAACGAACTGCTTGCCCGTATCCGTGATATTCGCACATCAGAAAAAGTCTTTTACCGCAAAGTTCTTGAAATATATGCAACCAGTATTGACTATGACCCAAGCGCAGAGTCGTCGCGGCTTTTTTTTCAGACTGTGCAAAACAAGATGCACTTTGCGGCGCATGGCAACACTGCTGCCGAACTGATTTACTATCGGTCAGATGGAGACAGTCCATTTTCAGGTATGACAGCTTGGCATGGAGACCGTCCAAAAGAAAGCGATGCAATCATTGCCAAAAATTACTTATCATCAGACGAAATAGATACACTCAACCGCATTGTAACGCTTTATTTGGAGTTTGCAGAATTGCAGGCTAAGGAACGCATACCGATGTACATGAAAGATTGGTTGGAACGCCTTGACGATTTCTTGCAAGTGTCGCGCAAGGGTTTGTTGAACCACGCAGGGAAAATCAGCCACGAAGTTGCTGAGAAAAAAGCATTGACCGAGTTTGCCAAATACAAAACGCTAACAGCAGGTGAGTTGTCAGCTGTGGAAAAACATTTTCTTGAAAGTATAGACGCAAAGCAAAAATAGTTAGAACATGTGGGCGAGAAAAGGATTTGACAATTTCTTGCACTTAGTTATACTATCTCCACTTTGTTTTATTAAGGAGAATGTATAATGTCTGAAAATGCAATAACAACAACTATCTTCACCCCCCCCCCGCATAATCAATATTTAAGCAGGTTTAAGCCCCTACTCTTTCTTTTAATATCAATAATTGCAATCATCTGCACATATTGTGTGCTATCAATACTATACGTAGGCTATGTTGGCGTTCCGTTAAAGTTTCAGAAGTATATAGAAATAAGTGGCTCACAGCTCTATAGCGGTATAGGTAGCGAATTTAGCATAGCTGGCGTGGATAAGGATATAATCAGGAGCAATATAGATAATGCTACTATAACATTTTCTCTAGGCGACAAAGCCTCAAAAGACTGGCGGCGTATTTCGCTAGTAGCAGAGAAAATAAACCCGTCTAACGGCGATGGCGGTGCGTATGTGCAGTATATCAACAAAGCAGGGCAGAGTGTTCAGCGCAGTTTTGAGCCATTGCGGGACGGCATAAACCCGACTAAAAAGCTACGGGATACGTCTATATCAAAGTTTAACCTGTGTTTTGCTTACAAAACTGGTTTTTCAGTTAAACTTGACTCTGCAATACTAAGTAAATATCCGGTATTGCCTAATACGTTTATAGTGCCAGCTATTGTGCTATCTATTGCGGTGTTAATAATTGTGTGGCTCTGTTTTTACAAGGGGCTATACAGGTGGTTTATAGGGCATAACTGGGCACTGCTTGCTGTCATTGTGCTGGCGCAGTTCACTGTGTTCTACTACTATGTTGGAGAGAAAAAAGACCTCTTGTTTGACGAAGTGACGGACTACTACGAGGCTAATGGCGGTGATAGGATACCATTCATATATGATGAAGTTGCGGGTATAGAATGGCACTCTTCACAGGGGCTTTTTCAAGATATAACAGCTCAGCAGGATGAAGGTTTGTCGCACTTCAACAAGTTGAGAACTAGGCGCGCTATCCATTCCCCAATACATAGTATACAGTTGCATCTTGTTTCACTACTTTCACCTAACCAGTTTAGTATGTGGATTGGTTATGGTGTGAATATCGTCTGGTTTATAGCTTTATCAGCTATTTTATATGCACTATCTAAACGTATTTTGCCAAACAAATTAGCTCTCTTGCCACCTGTGTTATATGGGTTTGGCTGGTCTGCCATAGCGATGATGGTATATATTCGTTCATACGTAACAGCCACATTCTTTTACACTCTACTGGCTTATCTAGCACTTGATATTTTAGAAAAGTCTAAACTGACAAAAAGGTTTTATCTGACACTAGCGAT
>BNUJ01000027.1 GCA_025997275.1 Deferribacterales bacterium | reverse complement strand
CAAAAAGTGTTGGTTTGGTGGATGAGTTAGGCTCATGGTTAGACGCTTATGAGAGCATGAAACGTGACTTAAACATACCAAATGCCGAATATTATATGTATAAATCAGATAAAGATAAAGTATGGAAGAAATTTTTATCGGAGCTTAATACTGCAATATCTGTAAATAATCCAGTAGCTAGTTTGAGACCATCGGGTTTCTATTTTTTATGGGAACGTTAAAAAATACTTGACTTGCTATTTTTATATGTTATATTTGTGAATTGTTATGCGGGTGTAGCTCAGTTGGTTAGAGCGTGACCTTGCCAAGGTTGAGGTAGCGGGTTCGAATCCCGTCACCCGCTTGATTTTTTGTTTTGTCGGCGACGTGGCCGAGTGGTTAGGCAGTGGCCTGCAAAGCCATCTACCCCAGTTCAAATCTGGGCGTCGCCTTTTTGTCTTGACTTTACCTAGTAAAACCTGTGGAATTGGTGAGGTTGTATGCTTAATACTACTATTTATGAACTTGGCAGTGCTCGTTTTATTGCGTTCAGCAATAATGAAATGTCTGTGGGGCTGACTACCGTCCGCCTGCCTGATAAAGAGAGGTTGTTAGAATACGCCAATGTAGAGGGCTGGGCAGAGGGCGGTATGAACTACTTTTTACTGGACACTGGCAGGCAGAAGGTGCTATTTGACACAGGCACTAATGTTTCTTATGACGGGTTGTTGCTCAAACGATTAGCGGAGATAGATATTAACCCTGAAGATATAGATGTTATCGCTATTACCCACATGCATAGCGACCATACAGGCGGACTTATTACCTATGACGGCGAGGCTGCTTTTCCGAAAGCTAAACTATATATATCAAAAGAAGATGTTGATTATTGGGTTGAAAGGGACGAGTTGGCAGGTTACGTTGTTGATAAGTATGCGGGACGTCTTTTTGCGTTTGAGCAAAATAGGCAGATTACGTCTGAAGTGTTGTCTATTCCGGCATTTGGGCATACGCCTGGGCATACTATGTATAAAATCACCGTTGATGGGCAGTCGCTACTTGTATGGGGCGATATAGTCCATGCTTATGTGCAGTTTGAACACCCTGAAGTATATCTCGTCTATGACACCGACACCAAACTTGCACTCAAGACACGCTTTGAGGTTATGAAAAGAGTAGCTGATGAGAACTTGCCAATAGCTGGTGTTCATATAACTAAGCCGGGCGTAGGCAAACTTTCAAGTATTGGGAGTAATAGCTATAAGTTCACAAGCGGACTTACAAAGTAGCAAGCTAGTTTAGTAGTGATATTTGTTCACGCAGGTTTTTTTTAGCCGCCTGTTTGTCTGCCAGCAAGCCGAACGTTAGTTTGTAGTTGCATTCGTTTAGCAATATTCCCACCCAGTTGCCAATAGTTAGCTCTGGTGCGGTTTCGCTGGCAACGGACAAGACGTATTCACCTGTAATTAGCGCATCTCTGTCAGTATCCATTATCTTTTTGTGTATCTCATAGCATTTTTCTATTAAGTTTTCTTTAACTCCGTATATTGTGCGGAGAGCCTTTGGCAACAGTGGGAATAGGCTTTTATTATCCCAAACGGCGCGTTCTATATCAACGTCTAGTTGAGATATAAAGACTGGCACACTATCAAGCACTGCTCTAATGCGTTTATAGAATTGCCCTGACGGGAATAATTTTTGTAAAGCTCTGATAGGAGTAGCACTGCTACTGGCAAGTGCCGTAATGAATAGGGCAAAATTATCTTCATGCCCATATTTTATAGAATTACACAAAACATCGGTGCTGGGGTTAGCCTCTAATAGTGTCTGCCACAAGGCAGTTTTATTCATTGCTTCAAATATGTCCTTATCCGCTCGTCCTGTTGCTGTCAGTTTCTTTAACTCATCCGTTATGCGTTCAGTTGCGACAGCTGTTATGAGAGGCATCTTACGCTCTGCAAGCACCAAAAAATTATTTGATAAACTGAAACCTAATGCATTTGCTTGTCTAAATCCGCGTAATATTCTAACGGGGTCATCATCAAAGAGTTCATTATATGCAGGATATATAATTTTTTGTTCAATGTGCGTTTTATCTCCGTGTATTTCTCCCTGCAAGTCCATTGCAAGGTTGTTTATGGTAAAGTCGCGTTTGGCTAAATCATCTTTTAATGTCTCCCCGTGCGGTGCAGACACATCAATAAAGCTACCACACAATGGAATTCGCATATTTTGTTTGAATGGGATTGCAACAGAGCGTAGTTGTTTTGCCATTAGTCTAGCATAGCGTTCATAGTCTCCGGGCACTACTACAAAATCTAAATCATCTGTATCCCGAGTCAACAATATGTCCCGCACTGCTCCTCCCACAAGATAGATATCCCCTCCCAGCTGCGAGCGAGCAGTTCTAGCAGTAGCCAACACCACTTCTAACTCTATCATACCTGCGGAAGTTTGCCTATAGCCACCACATACATTTCATAAGATTCTTTGCGCGTGGCATCTGGTCTAATGGTGCGAACTTCACGGAACAGTGTTTTTAACGATTTTAGATATGCAGGGCGGTCCTCCCCGTCAAATATTTTTACTAGGAATGAGCCACCTGCTTTTAGAGTATTTTTTGCTATTTCTAGGGCAACAGTAGCTAGCTCTATGCTACCGACATGGTCTTTTAGTTTGATACCCGTAGTCTTAGGTGCCATATCAGACAGCACCGCATTGAAACTACCATTCGCTGCCTGTAGAACAGCTGTAATAGTTTCTGCTTTTAGCATATCCCCCTGGATAAAGGTGAAGTTATCACCTGATATCCCCTCTATGACCTCATAGTCCACAGCAACTACGCACCCTGTTGTTTCCACCAGCGATAGAGCAACTTGAGTCCACCCGCCGGGTGCAGCCCCGCAGTCAAGCACGCTATAGCCCTTTTTCAACAGTTTATATTTTTGATTTAACTCTATCAACTTATATGCAGCGCGGGACTTATAACCCTCTTGCTTTGCTTTCAGATAGTAACTGTCTTTGCGCTTGTATGGATTGTGTGCCATATTATTTATCCAAAAATAGTATTAAATCACGAACGTTCTTTATTCTGAATGTTTTAATGCGCTTGTCAGCGGCATCTGTTGGCGAATAAAAGGTGTTCATCCCCAACCTCGCCGCCTCATTTACCCTAGCTACCATATTGGAAACAGGACGCACTTCACCCGACAAACCTACCTCGCCTATAAATATTTTGCGCCTGTCTATAACCTTATCTTTGAATGACGATATTAGGGCGGCGCACACTGCAATATCTGCAGCAGGCTCGGTAATTCGCAAGCCTCCCGCAATATTTAGATATATATCTGCGGATGATAGGTTAAAGCCGCCACGCTTTTCTAGCACCGCTGCAAGCATTTGCAACCTGTTATGGTCAAATCCGTTTGTGTTGCGGCGCGGAAATTGCAGAAAGGTAGGGGCTATAAGTGCCTGTATCTCTACTAAAAATGAACGTGTGCCCTCCATTACCGCACAGATTGCCTGCCCCGATGCACTGCTAGTGTCTTGCTGTAAAAATAAATCTCCACCTACCTCAACTAACCCCTTTTCGGTCATCTCAAATAATCCAACTTCATTAGTGGAACCGAACCTATTTTTCACTGTGCGCAGTAGTCTAATCCCGCGTGTGTAGTCCCCCTCAAAGTATAGAACGGTGTCAACTAGGTGTTCTAATACTTTAGGTCCCGCAATATTGCCATCTTTGGTGACCTGACCGACTATAAAAACAGTTATACCGCGCGACTTAGCAAGTTCTACAAGTTTGTATGTAATATGGCGCACCTGCCCGACCGTTCCGCCGGACGATGACAATTCAGACGAAACGACTGTTTGTATGGAGTCTATCACTACGAATTCAAAATAACTTGCCTCTAGTGCCGCAAGCACATCTTCAAATGAAGAGGTTGTAAGCAGGTGCAAGTTTTCTGTGTCAGCATCCAACCTGACCGCTCGCATTTTTATCTGTTCGGCGGATTCTTCACCCGATACGTATAAAAGCTTGCGTTTATATTGGTGGCTTATGACGCTGGCAAGTTGTAGCATAATGGTTGACTTGCCGATACCCGGTTCACCACCTATCAGTATAACAGAGCCTTTTACTAGCCCGCCACCCAATGCAAGGTCTAACTCGCCGATTCCCGTTGTGTAGCGTATGGTTTCCACACCTTGAACCTCACGCATTAGGATAGGGCTTGAGCCTACTTTATGTCCCGATAGTCCAGCTACTCCCCCCTGTGGCTTGCTTGCTTGCAGGATTTCTTCTGCCATAGTATTCCAAGAGCCACACTCTGGACACTTGCCAAGCCATTTGGGGGATGATGCCCCGCAGTTTGAACATACATATTGTGTTTTTTGCTTTGCCATTAAAGTTACTTGACAACCAAATATGCAATACAATACGGAAGTGCCATATAAGCTCCTTTTACTACACGAAGTTTATCATATTTCACTTTTTCTGTCAATTCCAGAAATATTATAGTCATATTTTGATTTTACACATTTTTTACATAAAACTGCTACCAGATTATATATTCCTATAATATTATCAGCCAAGAAAATAGAAACTGGAGGAAATTATGATGAGTAAGTCAACACCTATTCTACTTTTACTTGCGACATTATCTGTGTTCACAGGATGTGCTGGGGAAAGAAAGGGGATATTTGACAAGGCAAAGGCAATCAGCGTCGTATCGCGCGAAGACGGCTCTGGCACGCGCGTGGCGTTCATTGAACTCTTTGGCATTGAGGTTAAGGGCGATAACGGAAACAGAAAGGATATGACAACAAAAGAAGCCGTTATAGCTAAACAAACCGATGTAATGATGACGAATATTTCAGGAGACAAGTATGCTATAGGCTATATCTCACTTGGCTCATTGAATGACACTGTAAAAGCGACAGATATTGAGGGTGTAAAGGCATCTGCCGAAAATGTAAAAAAAGGTCTATATTCTATTTCCCGACCATTCAACATCGCAACCAAGAGCAAACCTGCTGAGCTTGCCACAGATTTCATCAAATTTATTTTGTCGGCGGAAGGTCAGGCAGTTGTAGCCAAAAGCTATATTGCAATTATTGACAATGCTCCGTCATATACTAGAAACAGGCTCTCTGGCAAAATCGTAGTTGCGGGTTCTTCTTCTGTCACGCCAATTATGGAAAAGCTGAAAGAAGCGTATATTGGGCTAAACCCAAACGTCAACATAGAAATTCAGATGAGCGATTCATCAGCTGGTATGATAGGTGCTATTAACGGAACTTGTGACATTGGCATGGCAAGTCGTGAATTAAAGGACAGCGAACTTATTATGCTATCCGCAACGAAAATTGCTCTTGACGGAATTGCCGTAATTGTGAATAACGAGAATCCGACAACTAGTCTCACAAAAGAACAGGTAAAGGGCATCTTTACAGGTAAAATGGTGAACTGGAGTGATGTAGGCAAATGAGTAACATGAGAGAAAAGGTTATGAGTGCTGTGTTTTTAATATCAGCACTTGTTTCCATATTGGCGGTCGGCTTAATCTGTGTTTTTTTGTTGACAAAAGGACTCCCTGCAATGGGTAAAATAGGCTTGTTCAATTTTTTACTTGGCAGAGAATGGTCGCCAGCAGACACACCCCCTATATTCGGAATATTTCCGATGATACTTGGCAGTTTGTATGTTACAGCAGGGGCTGTAATTATTGGCGTTCCAATCGGTGTCCTGTCGGCAATTTTTCTCGCCCGTGCCTGTCCAAAAAGACTCTATCGCGTACTCAAGCCGGGTGTGGAACTGCTATCAGGCATTCCCTCCGTTGTGTATGGTTTTTTCGGCATGGCAATCATTATCCCGCTTACAGGCAACAGCATTTTATCAGCTTGTATTCTGCTTAGTATTATGATTTTACCTACAATCATTGGTATTGCCGAGAGCGCACTACGCGCTGTTCCCGAACATTATTATGAGGGCGCATTGGCACTTGGTGCGGGGCACTACCGTAGTGTGTTTTTTGTTCTGCTCCCTGCCGCTAAGTCTGGCGTACTTGCGGCAGTTGTCCTCGGAGTTGGTCGCGCTGTAGGTGAAACTATGGCAGTAATTATGGTGGCGGGAAATCAAGCACGTATGCCAGTGTCTATATTTAAGGGCATTCGCACACTTACTGCAAACATCGTTCTTGAAATGGGGTATGCTACAGATATGCACCGTGAGGCATTGATTGCAACTGGTGTTGTTCTGTTTGTGTTTATCCTGTTCATCAATCTAAGTTTTTCGGTGCTGAAGAGGAGGGTAAAGTAATTGCATAAAAAACCATCTGAACTATTTATGAGTGTCACTACATGGGCGGCTGCCGCTCTTACGTTTTCAATGCTCTTGTTCCTTGTGGGGTTTATCTTTGTGAAAGGCGTTCCCCATCTCAAGCTGTCACTTTTTGCGCTTGACTACAACAGCGAAAACGTGTCGCTAATGCCTGCAATGATTTCCACCGTCATAATGACGTTGCTATCGCTCGTTATTGCTGTGCCATTCGGCGTTTTTGCGGCGATTTATCTTATAGAATATGCAAAACGCGGCAATAAAAACGTAACTTTAGTGAGGGTAACAACAGAAACGCTCTCCGGCATCCCCTCTATTGTATATGGGCTGTTTGGAATGTTATTTTTTGTTACATTTTTAGGTTGGGGATTTTCTCTGCTTGCGGGAGCGTTCACCTTGTCAATTATGATTTTGCCGCTGATTATGCGTTCAAGTGAGGAAGCCCTGCAATCCGTTCCCGATGCCTACCGCGAGGGAGCTTTCGGTTTGGGTGCGGGCAAGCTTCGCACAGTATTCCGGATTGTGTTGCCCGCTGCGATGCCAGGCATTCTAGCTGGAGTAATCCTTTCCATCGGTCGCATTGTAGGGGAGACGGCGGCATTGATTTATACCGCCGGAACAGTGGCTCAAATACCTGAAAACCCAATGCAGTCAGTGCGCACCCTGTCGGTTCATATGTATGCTCTTTCCAGTGAGGGGCTTCATACAAACGAGGGCTATGCCACGGCGGTTATGCTTTTGATTGTTGTAGTTTTAACCAATATCGGCTCCGCAAAGCTTGCTCGGCGGATTGGAGGCAAATCATGAATGGAGTAGAGATATTTTGCATTGAACGAAAAACATTTGACTTGTGTATTTATTGTATGTTATAAGCAATACAGAGTATCTTATCCAAACTGGTTGGAGGGGTTTAGTTTATGCGTACTTCTAAGGTTTGTATCTATGGTCACCTGTCTTTACGTTCATTTGCGTATATGAAACGTAATTACGGACGATTTTTTATTATAGCTATATTTCTTTTGGCTAGTGCTTGTACTCACAGTGCTCCCGTAGCTGTGGGAAACTTCGATTATATGGCTCCTATGCTTTATCTGCATGGTTATAAACCATACAGGGAAAGGTCATACGCTACACTCAGATTTGATGATGAAATAGAAGTTGATGTAATGCTTTATGGTATAGGTGAGGAGGCACTGGCGATTACCAAACCTTATATTGTTTTATCTTTTAGTACGAATCGTTTATATAAGGATGGCAAGCTAGAATTAAAAACAGAATATTATTTTGATAGCAATGCCCGCTTTCTTACTTCAAATTTTGGCACGCTATCATTCGGCAAGGCTTATACGTCATACAGGGAGTACGTGCCTGAAAACGGTAAGTTTAACATTAGAGATATACTCAATAACACGCCCGACCATAAATTCTTTGTAGAGTATAATGTCGCCCTTGAAGATTGGTATGTGGGATACATAAGAGAAGTAGGGTCTTGTGATGCTGACTATAGAGATCAGCGTGCACGGTCTATGCGTGAAAAATACCCACAGCTTACATTTATATTTGATGGATTACATAGAAATGGAGCTCCAATGGGACCTTACTTTTTTGGGGTCAACATGTGTGATAGTAGGTTCACGCTAGCTGTTGTTGGCGTCCTTGTTCTTGAGGTACTAACTATGGGTGCTTGGTAATGACTAGATATGCTTTTAAGTTTCTGTTTTCTCTGTTAGGTTTATTTTTTGGCACTGGTTTCTATGCTAATGCTGGGCTACAGTATAATTCAGAGACAAGCAGTAGCACAAACAAGAGTGAAACGTATACTGGTTCAGAAATGTATGCTGGTGGGGACGTGGTGTTCCAAGCGGGCAACGATATGGCGCAGGCAGGCTCTGTGGTAGCTCCAAACGGAGAATTTCGCTCTGCTTGTAAAAACGGCTAATAAATCAGATGTTAGATATCATGTCTTTGGTGCAGAGAGAGTTGCAAAATGAGAAATGAAGTCAAGGAACTAGTAAAAAAAAATATAGGTTATGGCTGTGAGGACCCCATTGATGACGATATTATGTTATATGGTTTTATTGGAGAGTCTCCACAATGGGCACACATACCACTATCTTACGATGAAGTAAAGTATGTTATGGTAACGTGCATAAGGGCATGTTTGGATGTGGGTGCTAGAGTAGCAAGAGGACATAGAGACACGAGGTTAGGGTTGGTTACGTTTTATGGTGACCGTCCAGAAGAGATAGCTTATAATATTTATGAACATTGGCTGGCACGCGGTGGAATGATTACGCATATGCGTTCCTTTTGTAATCCTGTGTCAGACTGTGTAATTGGTTTATGCTTTACTAAGCTTCAGTATGATGATATTTTAGACGGGCAAACGCTTGACTATTATGTGAATTTATACAAAAAGCAGTTTGAAGAAAAACAATTTGAAGGCGTTGAAGGGGGAAGGCTTTTTTTATACGAAATGTTAGATTGTAATGTTCGCTTTAATATACCTAAAGTAGCAGGAGATGAGCTAACGCGTAAGGTAATAGAAACGATAGTAGAGCTGGGGGCACGCACCCATATTGTCAAGACTGGGGAAGAATATAGACAACGTGGTGCAACTCCCAAAGAAGTGGCAACTAACATTTTGTTAGACTGGAAGAACAACGGTGGAAGAGTATGGAGCAATATGTTATCAGACCTAGATGGGTTACGATTTGAACCTGCAAATAAAAAACCAAGTGGATTTATTACATAATGTTAGTGGTGTAAATTACGGCTCATTGAATAGGGTAAAAATTTTAGGGGCTGACATAGACAATTGACTCCTTTTGTCAATTATCTATGCCAGCCACTTATTTAATTCTATACTTATATACGTTTCCAGTTCCCCAACTACCTACATATAAGGTAGTTCCATGTATTAGTAATGCAACACAACCGCTAATGCCATCAACTACAGTTCTTGTCTTGCCGTTTGGTAAAAGTATACGTACACGTCCATCTCCATTATCAGTGGCAAAAATCTCATTCTGCGGACTAATGCCGATGCCGACTCCCGGTCTTCCAAAATCATTGGAAAAAGCTCTAGCTGTTCCGTCAGCAAATACTTTGATAATGCTACCTCCGTAGTTCGTGACATAAAGATTACCGTCTAAGTCCTCAACCACTCCAACAGGCGTTCTCATGCCATTCGCAACCAATTCAACCCTGCCGGAAACGTTCACTTTGACAATTTCGTTGCTACTTCGGTTGGCTACCAGCAATTCACCCTTTTTATTGAACGATATTCCTGTAGGGGTATGCAACCCTCTTGCGAAAATAACTTTGTTTTTATTTTTCGCAATACGGTAAATCACATTTTGTGAATAGTCGGCAACGTACAAATTACCGTCATTGTCAAAAGCAAGTCCAGCCGGTGCTCCCATGTTATCAGCGAAAACAGTGCGATTACCCTTTGTATCTATTTTCGTGACGTCGCCTCCACTCCAGTTTGAAACATACAAATTCCCCTCATGGTCTACCGCAATCCCAGTGGGAGAATGAAAACCTGTATACGTTTTTTCCAATAGCAACTCAGCCGTTTTTCCCTGTGCATTGCCTTGTCCAAAGCCTAAAAAAACCAAAAGAACAACAGTGAATATTAGCTTTAACATACTATTTTCCCTCCTTGATTTTTCTCTCCGCAAATACTTTTTTTGCTACGTTGACGGCATTAAGCACTTTTGGAAAACCCGTATAGGGTATGCATTGAATAAAAGTTTCAATCACTTTTTCTGGTGTTATACCCACATTCAATGAACCGTTAATGTGAACCGCTAATTGCGGCTCACAACCTCCTGCCGTCAATAAACTGGTAATGGTTATAAGCTCTCTTTCCTGTAAAGAAAGCCCCTCTCGGCAGTAAATGTCCCCAAAGGCAAATTCAATGATGTATTTGCCCAAATCCGGTGCTATCGTTTTCAATGAAGCAATAACATTTTGCCCCGCACTGCCATCTACCTCGTTCAATCTGTCTGTCCCTTTCTGAAAGCGTGTGTTTTCCATTAGAAAACCTCCTTTATAAAGATTATGTTTAGAATATACAATCTAGAGTGAACTCTAGGTCAAGCGTTTTCTGAAAGAAATTTGATTTTTTTACAAAGTTTTTACTTAATTTTTACTTAAAACTCACTCTTGAGATAATTTTTGTAATATACTATAATCTAGAGTTAGGTTGAGGTTGTTGAATAAGGAGTTTTTATGGAATATTCTATTGGGAAATTTTCACGGCTTACGTGTTTAGGTATACATACATTGCGATATTATGAACAGGAAAATTTGGTTCTGCCTAGTCGTAAGTCCAGTGGGCACCGGTGTTATTCTGAAAATGATGTTACTTGGATACAATTTATAAAACGCTTAAAAGATACAAAAATGCCTATTAAAGAAATTCAAAAGTATGCTAAACTAAGGGCAGATGGCGAGCCGACTATGCCTGAACGTATGGAAATGCTAATAAAACATAGGGGAATTCTTAAAACTGAAATTAAAGAATTACAAGAACACCTTAACAAGTTAGATAATAAAATTGAATTTTATAAAGCAGAAATCAGAGGTAAAGTATGAATTGTTTTGATATACAAGACTTGGATTTGTTTTATGGCGATTTTCAGGCACTCAAAAGCATCAGTATGGGAATAGAAAGAGGAAAGATAACCGCATTTATTGGTCCATCGGGCTGTGGGAAATCAACACTCTTAAAGACACTCAACCGTATGAACGATTTGGTGGAGGGTTGCAAGATTGTTGGCGACGTGCGGTTGTTTGGCAAAGATATTTATGGGAACATGGACATCAATCTGCTAAGAAAGAGGGTTGGCATGGTATTCCAAAAACCCAATCCTTTCCCCATGAGTGTGTATGACAACATCGCCTTTGGACCGCGAACGCATGGCGTAAAGTCACGGTATGAGCTTGACAAAATCGTTGAAGAATCTCTGAAAGGTGCGGCGATTTGGAGTGAGGTCAAGGACAGGCTGAAAAAATCTGCTCTTGGGTTGTCGGGAGGACAGCAACAGCGGCTTTGCATTGCGAGAGCACTTGCTGTATCGCCAGAGGTGTTGCTGATGGATGAACCTACAAGTGCTCTTGACCCTATTTCCACCGGCAAAATAGAGGAATTGTTGCTGACTCTGCGAGAAAAGTATAGTATAGTCATTGTGACCCATAATATGCAGCAAGCTACTAGAATTAGTGATAAAACAGCATTTTTTCTTCTTGGCGAGGTCGTAGAGTACACGAACACGGGGACAATATTCGCTCTACCACAAGACAAGAGAACAGAGGATTACATTACGGGGAGGTTTGGATGATGCGCAGTCGTTTTGATGAGCAGCTTATACAATTGAATAACAGCTTGATTGAAATGGGTGCTCTTATTGAGCATGCCATAGCGAAAGCGGTAAAGGCTCTTGAAGAACAGGATGTGAAGTTGGCTCAAAAAATCATTGAAAGTGATGATATAATTGATGACAAGGAAAAGGAAATTGAAAGCCTTTGCTTAAAGTTGCTCATGAATCAGCAGCCGGTGGCAAGGGATTTACGGCAGGTTTCTACTGCACTGAAAATGATTACAGACATGGAACGTATTGGAGACCAAGCTGCCGATATTTCGGAACTTTGCGTATATTTGACCGAGCAGAAATATGTCATCAACCTTGAGCATATCCCACAGATGGCGACTGCGACAATAAAAATGGTGACAGACAGCATCAATGCTTTTGTTAAAAAGGATTTGGCTCTGGCGCAGGCTATCATTGCCTACGATGATATTGTGGACAACTTGTTTGACATCGTGAAAATGGATATGATAAAACTAATCCATGAGGATGTGCAAAATGGCGAACAAGCCATTAGTCTTTTACAGATTGCTAAATACTTTGAACGCATTGGTGACCATGCTGTCAATATCGCTGAGTGGGTCATATTCTCCATTACGGGCAAACATAAGGACACGCAGGTTTTATAGTCGGGAGAGTTCATGCAAAAAGTATTTATTGTTGAAGATGACGACAATATCCGTGAAATGGTAGTGTATGCGTTGTCTTCAGCAGGATTTGAAGCAGAGGGCTTTACCTGTGGCGAGGCATTTCACACTCGTTTGCTAAAAGACGTGCCTTCACTTGTTCTGCTGGACATTATGCTACCCGGAGAAGATGGGATATCCATATTAAAAAAGCTGAAACAAGCTAAAAATACAAAACATTTGCCTGTTATCTTGCTCACCGCAAAAGGTGCGGAGCTTGACCGTATCAAGGGGCTTGATTTAGGAGCAGATGACTACATTACAAAACCTTTTTCTGTTATGGAAACCATATCAAGAGTAAAGGCGGTGTTTCGTAGATGCGAAAGCGCAACGAATAAACCCAGTGAAGTCACAGTTGGCAGTGTCACACTTCATAGAGACAGGCGTGTAATATTTGTTGGAAATAACGAAATAGCTTTTACTTACAGAGAGTTTGAGCTACTTTACTACTTGATGATAAACGAAGGAATTGTTTTAACTCGCGATAACTTGCTTGAGCAAGTTTGGGGTTTTGATTACGCTGGAGAGACTCGCACCGTAGATATGCACGTCAGAACCCTGCGGAAAAAGATGGGGGTAGCCGCTGAAATCATCAAAACGGTGAGAAATGTTGGTTACAAGATAGAGGGTTAATTTTTGAAAAAGCGTATTTTTATTGATATGATAATGCTGAATGCAATCAGTTTGGTTCTTGTGGTGGTGGCACTCTGTTTTGTATTTTATAGCCAGTTTTCTAGAATCGTAAAAAGCGAACTTCAGGATAGAGCAGACCTGTTCAGAAACGCCGATACACAAACTGCTATGCGGGGACTTATTATATTCAAACCCAATGATATGCGTATCACATTGATTCGCCCAGACGGAATCGTTGCGTTTGATAATGCGGTTGAAACAGAGGGGTTAACAAACCATTTAGACCGGAAAGAAATTGTGGAGGCACTTAAAACAGGTTGGGGCGAGAGTCGTAGATTGTCGGATACTATGGGGCTGGAAACTTATTATTATGCCGTCCGGTTAGCGGATGACTCCATTTTGCGTGTAGCAAAGACGACAAGCAGTATTTGGGGGATGTTTAGCGGCGTGTTGCCTGCGGTTGTCTGCATTATTTTTGTTATCCTCGTCATCGGCTATTCATTGGCGGGAAACCTCACAAAACGAATTGTTGCGCCGATAAACAACAGCCGTCTAAACACGAAGTCTGCCCCACCTTATGATGAGCTTGTTCCATTCATTCGGACTATTGAGCAGCAACGTGAGCATATTGCTACGCAACTCTTAGATTTGCAAAACCGCACGGATACGACCAGCGCAATTATGAACAATATGAGAGAGGGCATTATACTCGTCAGCAGGCAGGGACTTATCCTCTCTGTCAACAAAAGTGCGGCGGCTTTTTTTGAAACAGATACAACTATGAACGGCAGAAATATTTTGGAGCTTATAAGGGACATTGAGCTACTAGAGCGAGTAAAAGATGCGCTATCCGGCAATCGGAGTGAGCTGGACATCCAACGTTCTGGCAAATCATATCGTGTGTTTTTTAGTCCTGTAACAGACAGCGGAGCTATCATACTGTTTTTAGATATAACCGAGAAAATAATGGTTGAACAAAAGCAACGGGAGTTTTCAGCCAATGTGTCACATGAGTTAAAAACGCCACTTACGAGCATCTATGGTCGTGCGGAGATGTTGTATAACGGCATAGTCAAGGAAAACGATAAACATACGTTTTTCGGAAGGATTAAAGATGAAGCTGCACGTTTAATAACACTCATAGAAGATATTATCCTAATCTCTGAACTGGACGAGAACAAAGGACAAGAAACTTTTGAAGAGGTTAGCCTTTTTACCGTTGCAACCGAAGTGGCAGAAGCACTTTCATTAAAAGCCAACGAACACAAGGTTGCTGTGAGTATCAGCGGCGATGCCACGATGTCGGCTGGACGCTCTATGATATATGAGATGTTTTATAACTTGATTGATAACGCCATAAAATACAATAGACCCGGCGGAACGGTAAACGTCAATGTTTCTAAACTTGAGGATAAAATTGAACTCGCCATCGCTGATACCGGAATCGGTATCCCTCATGATGCTCAAAACCGTGTGTTTGAGAGATTTTATCGGGTGGATAAATCCCGCTCCAAAAAAACAGGAGGAACAGGACTTGGTCTTGCTATCGTAAAGCATATTGTTCTGCTCCACAAGGGGAAAATGGCATTGCAAAGCTCCGAAGAACAAGGAACACTTGTTACAATAACCTTTTAAGTTCTCTACAAACCTAAAAACAGGCTTGGATGTTTTTCTTTTATATGTTGCAAATTATGCGCCGCTAATGTATATTGGTAACATGCAAAAAAGTTCTACCTCATTACCTGCTACGCTCCTTAAGAATCTTGGAAAGCTATTTCTTTTCAGAGACGTGTCTGTTGATATTCTGAAAGATTCTATAAACAGAGTGAACGAACTGCACTTGTTAAAAGGTGACATTATCTATAGACGTGGCGAGGCGTTTCATAAAGGTATCTATTTCATACTAAACGGCTCTTGCGCTATGACGCTTGGGGAGCAAGAATTATCTTTTGAAAGTGACGATGTCATCGGTATATCTTCATTTATTGACAAGGCGATGTACACAATGACCGTTTATGCTAGCGTTGACAGCACCATTATATTCATTGATGAGCATTCTATATATGCGTTGATGAATAAAGTGTCGGGTTTTAGGGAACGTTTCAATAAAGTCGTAACAGAGCGGCTAAATGTTTTGGAGCGTTTGCGTGTGAAGGTGCCCCCTCTGTCAGTCTATCAGTCAATAGGTGCTTGTATGAGTGCGCCGCTTATTACGATACACAACTCTAAGAGCATAGCATACGCTGCAAATTTGATGAAACGACATAAGATAGGCGCGTTAGTCGTTATGAACCGAAAGCATGTGTTAAAGGGACTTTTGACCGTTAGACGACTGGTTTATGAATATATGAACGGGGCGAACGACTTGCCCGATAAGCTTCTCGCAGAGGACTATGCAAATCCGTTTCCGCTGCTTTTGCCGCAGGAATATCCACTGATGGGTGCTCTTTCAGAGATGTTGCTACAGGGAGAAGACTATGCAATTATCACCCGTAGAGGTCGTCCAGAGGGGATAATATCAAAGACGGATATTATGCGCCTCTTATCAAGCTACGAAGAAACATTTGGCGTGATGGTATCGCACGCATCTAATATCAGTGAATTAAAAGAAGTTGTTAATAATATGCCTAGCTTGGTTGAGAGTATGC
>BNUJ01000026.1 GCA_025997275.1 Deferribacterales bacterium | reverse complement strand
ATTAAATGGGGGGAGGGGCAGACATGGAGCAACTTTAATGAGCGCATAACTAACAACCTCGCTTATGAAGATAAAGCAACACAGCAGAATAACGCTAACTTTCATAAATTGCAAGCAAAAAGTTACAGATTTTATCCTTGTTTTTTATAATATAACTTGCAAGATTGCGCTAGAGTAGCTCCTTAAACCTTACTAGCGGGTTTGCTCGTCAGGTCTTTGAAAACACTGGCAAAGCCCAGCACAGCAATAGATATAAACAGATACCGTGTGAACAGCGTAGCGTATGCTATAGCACGTAGCACTAATGGCACGCGCCGACTATGCAAATGATACGTCACTACATCAAACCCGCGTATAAAGCATAATATAGATAACGCTAATAGCATATTAAGCCCGACCAAAGCAAACGGCTCGTTAGACGCAAACGTGCCATAAACCTTCAACGCACCCGACACGGCAATCAGCACAAGCAACGCATCAGGCAGAGGATAGACCTCGCCACTAACGATATTGTTGCGGAAATAACAGGAACGCTCCACAAAGTAATATAAGACAACAAGCACTCCGTATGTGAGTGCTGGCAACACTGAAAAGGCGAACTCAAACGCAGCCATTAACTCATCGGTATAAACTTGCGGGAAGTCAGGACCCGCTGCTTTTATATAATCTTGAAGTAGAACCACAACCTGCTGATGCATAACATCATAAATGCCCGTAAAGGATAGAATATAGACCAGTGGCAATACTAGGGGCAACGGCGCAAGTGCAACAGGCGCAAAAAGTCTATACGGATACTTGCTATAGACCACATACATAACCACAGCGGGAACGATGTAAGGCAAGACAAACACAAACAGCCATACACGCTGAAACACCACAGCAACTGCCAGTGCAACTGCCACAAACATCGCAATATGGAGATAACTAGCCCTGCCGCCCTCTTTCAATATCCTCACCACAAGGTATGGCGGCAGAGGGGCTAAAAACATGACATTGCCAACAGGCACGACAACAAACACCGCATAGACCAACGCCAGCAGCACTACCTTGAACGCTACACCCTGCAACATTACAAAATACTAGCTATTACTGCATAGAGAACGGCAACAATGCTATAACTCGTGCAGTCTTTATAGCCTCAGCTAAATGACGCTGGTGCGTAGAACACGTGCCCGTCATACGGCGTGATTTAATCTTGCCACGTTCGGTGACGAAATGACGCAACATTCTAGCATCCTTGTAGTCTATATCAATCTTCTCAGAACAAAATCTGCAAATACGTTTCTTTATAAACGGTTTTTTTATTATAGACATAAATATCTCCTAATATCCTAAATAACCACTAAAATGGTATATCTTCATCTTCGGGCACAGGTGCCGATGCAGCCCCTGCCCCGACACCCGCAGGTGCTGACGAGAATCCAGCATCACTGCTACTAAAATTCCCGCCACTATCCTCCGTGCGCTCACGCCTACTGCCTAACAGCTGAAAACTATCAACGCGAATCTCGTGTTTGGTGCGCTTAATACCATCTTGCTCCCAGCTATTCTGCGAGAGCTTACCTTCTACAAGCACAGGCGTTCCCTTAGTAGCATATTGGCAGAGCACTTCCGCCTGTTTGCCCCACATGACTAGGTCTATAAACATAACCTCTTCACGCTCTTTATACTTGCGACTCACCGCTATGGCAGTGCGGGCAACGGCAAGGTCAGTCTCCTGCGTGTGACGCAACTCCGGCGTGCGAGTGAGGTTGCCCACTAACACAACTCTATTATAACTAGCCATGACGTCTACCCCTCATCCGCTACAGACGCATCAGGTTCAGCCGTAACTGCACCGACTGCGCCATCAGCACCAACAAACGCAAAATCACCAGCATTTGTAGAAGCTGCATCAGCCGAAGAATCGCCATCAAACCTTTGCGTCCTGCGTTCACGCTTAACTGGGTCTTTGCGTGGATTAGCCTTGAATTTCTTTTCATCAAGCTGCACAATGACAAAACGCATTACGTTTTCGTTGAATTTGTAGCGTTTTTCAAGCTCTTTCACATACTCGGTCGGAGCATTGAACTGGATAACAGTGTAGATGCCTTCGCTGAAACCATCTATCTTGTAAGCCAAAGCGCGCTTACCCCACAGCTCAACGTTCACTACCTCACCGCCGTTCTTGACGATGCTGTCCTTGTAGAAATCAATGCCCTCTGTCTGAGCGTCAGCCCCCAACTCTGGGCTGAGGATGAATACCGTTTCATAAGAACGCAAACTTCTTAAATTACTCAAATTGTCCCTCCTTACGGGTTGTAGCCACGCCTATACATAGACAGCGTAGCAAGAAGTTATCTATATATAATAGGTATGGAAATAAAAGTCAAGGCTAATTATTTTATTAACGTTCCAGCAGTGTCAGTTTCACAAGATATATCTCGCAGTTAGAAACGCCAACGTGGAATGCTATAAATCCGTAAATCTTTCCCAATATCCTTATTGCAAACCATTATGAGAGTATAAGTATAGCAAGGGGAGGAGGGAGCAAGCATTATTTTAGCGATACGTGCTAGGCTTAGTAAAAAACTATTGACACGGGGCTAAATATAGCCTAGTGTAGAGGTGCAGTATTAGCGGGTATGGCGGAACTGGTAGACGCGCTAGACTTAGGATCTAGTGTTTCACAACGTGGGGGTTCAAGTCCCTCTACCCGCACCAAATCAAAGTTTTTCGTATCTGCGGCAAATTTACTCTGTTAGACTATTGCTATTTTCAATAGCCATCGGTTCAATAGATTCTTCTATCTCTTCGTCATCGTAAGATATGGCAATTTTCTTATTAGTCGGAATACCACCCTCCTTACGAATTTTTTCAAGCCAACCAAGCACATTCCCACTACCTTTATTAAGTCGTCCAAAGGCAGTATTATAGGCTTCCTTTGCTTTGTCTAAATGCGTATCAATACCCATAAAAGCCGTAATAACCCCATCATATTTTTCATAAAGTTTATTGGCGTATTCCACTATTCGTTCAACACCTTTATTTTGTTTATCAAGTTTCCATAGTGTATCTACTATTCGTAGCATAGGTATGAGCATAGATGGAGTTGTAATAGCAACCTTATGCTGAAAAGCATAATCAAATAAGGTTTTATCTGCCCCTAATGCCTCTAAATAAGCCTGCTCAAAAGGCATAAACATAAAAACAAAATCTAATTTTCCACCAGCAAGTTTTTGATACTCTGCTTTGTCAAGTTCATCTATATGCGATTTGGTGGCTTTCACAAATTCTTTCATATATTGCGTTTTCTTTGCTTCATCTTCTTCATTCATATAATCATTCCAACTGTTCAAAGTATTTTTGCAATCTATCACTATTCGGCGGTCATCTGGTAATTTTATAATATAGTCAGTATATTGCTTACCATTTTCTTCTGTCTTATGATACTCTTGTTGGGAGTATTCAGTTCCCTCTGCCCAACTTTGTAGCTCAAATATTCTTTTAAGTTTTAATTCTGCCCAATTTCCTTGCGCTTTTTTATCTCCACGAAGAGCTTTTGTCAATTCTCCCGCTTCTTTATTGAGAGATGCACTCGCATTGCCGAGATTTTTTAATTGTTCTTCCAGTTTAGCTTTGCTATCTATGGTTGTATCGTTCACCTCTTTGAGTTTCTTTTCTAGCTCTCCTTTTAAGTTTCCTAATTGCGCAGAAAACGGAGAAATAATGGTATTTAGATGGTCAGTTTGAGCCTTTGCCACCTCATCTCGCTGGTTTTTAATGGTTTCGGAAGACACAGCCTTAAACTCCTTTAATAACTCATCGTGCATATTTTGGAAGGCTTGTAGCTTCTCTTTTAGATTTTTTTCTTGCTCCGTAAGACGAGTTTCAATCGCAGATTTATCTCTTTCTAACTCTGATTTAGCCGCTTCTAATGCGGCGATTTTATCATCTTTGACCTTGAGTTGTGTCTCTTTTTCTTGGATTATCGCTTGCATTCTAGCAATATCAGTCTTGAACTTATCTACTTCTTCCTGTGAAACAACAGAGGTCGGAGACTTAGGTTTTTTAACTTCAAATACGTATAATCCTACAACCATCAGCAAACCAATGATAAGCAATATATCTAAAATCATTATAAACTCCTAACTAAATATCGCTACACATTACAATATGCCACTACTCAATAGCAAGAATAAGAGCTGTCCTAGATGTTTATCTAGTCAAGCCGTCCTTATTGTAAGTTTTAACCCATTTTTTTAGTGTTGTCAACAGGTCTTTTGGTGTTCCATAATTAAACCTAAACTCACACTCCTTCAGAAACAAGTTAAACTTGTCTTTCTGTATCCCGTTAAACTTCCGCATCTGCCTCTTAGCCTGATTCCAAAAGTTCTCTATCCCATTATCAGACTAGATGCATAAGCAAAATCTAAATATTGCATTTCAGAGTTGCCCACCTTTGAGCTTTTCAAATCAAAATCCAAACTGGAATGGTATGCGGTTATGTCCTTGTCTATGGCTAGATTGACTAGCAACCACTTGACTAATTCTTAACAATGTGCTAGGCTATGTTGATTATGAAGAAGACAATTATCGCCGTCATAGCCGCGTTATTGCTTGTCGCTGGTGGGTTCTGCCTAGTGTGGGCAAATGCTTGTAAGAGCTTTCTGACCGAGACGATTGTCTCAGGCGAATATATCATTGAGAACGGCTATTCTTACAAACAGGTGCGAGACATTCTATTCGGCGGCTATAAGTTGCCCGAAGGCTTTGACGCCTACCTTACCAAGCTGCGCCAAGTAGATAAACGCCTGCACTACGGCTACTATCTAGCTGATAATATATCGTTGGACACGCTACTAGAAAACGTGCTGGCGGGCAAAGAAACACTCATAAAGGTAACATTCCCTGAAGGTTATAATATGTACGATATGGCACAGGCACTAGACACAGCAGGTATCGCAAAAAAAGGACAACTCCTCACAGCTTTCAGAAATAAAGACTTGATGCAAAAACTGCTCGGCAAACAATATATTAGTTTTGAGGGTTTCTTAGCACCAGGCACATACTTTTTCCCCCGTGCTGATAAACCAGAGCGGATTATTGCCAAAATGGTATCAGAGTTTAATAGGACACTCCCCGCCAACTTTGAAGAACAGGCAGCCCGCGAGGGAATGACATTCTACGAGGCGTTAATTTTAGCATCCATCGTGCAAAAAGAGACCTACGACGCTGAAGAATCACCGCTTGTAGCCGCAGTGTATCTGAATAGATTTAGAATACGTATGCTTTTGCAAGCCGACCCTACCATTATCTATGGGCTTGTAGCAACTGGCAGGTATGATGGCAATATACGCCGTCGCGACCTAGTAGATGAAAACAACAAATACAATACCTATAAACAGCGCGGACTACCCCCTACTCCGATATGCACCCCATCGGTGATGTCGCTCAACGCCGTAATCGCTCCCGCACGTGTCAACTACTTCTACTTTGTGGCTGATAACAACGGCAAACATATATTCGCTGAAACTTATGCAGAGCATGATAAAAATGTTGACAAATATCAGAAGAAGTCTAAATGATAACTGCAGGGATAGACGTAGGCTCAAACAGCGTTCGTATGCTGATAGCCGACGTGCAAGCAGGCAAAATAGTTAAGAAAATCTACTCTGGACGTGCACTAACTAGGCTATCAGCTGGTATAGAAAAGACCGGCAAGTTATCACCAGCGGGCGTGGAGAAAACGCTAGATTTATTCAAAACGTTTGCTGAAAATATCAAAAAATATAAGGCTGATAAGGTTATTGCCGTTGCCACCAGTGCAGTGCGTGAGGCTAGCGATTCTGTGGCATTCCTATCTAAAGCTGCCGAACTAGGCATACCGCTAATAGCTATCAGCGGAGAACAGGAAGCCTACTATACATATAAGGGTGTAGTTTCCAGTATGGCACAGGTGCCAAGCCCAGCATTGGTCTATGATATAGGTGGTGGCTCTACGGAGTTTATCTACGTAAAGGATGGACAGCTACTCTACAATATCAGCGTTCCAATTGGCGTGGTGAAACTATCTGATAAGTTCGGATTTCAGAATATTACAGACGCTAGTGTTCATAAGGCTTGTAAGGATTATCTATTAGAGAAATTTAACGATGTGGCGGGCAAAATATCAACATTTGAGAAACCTAAAGTGTTAATTGGGGTGGCGGGTTCTGTCACGACAATTGCCGCTGTAGATGCTGCGACTACTTCATTCAAACCTGATGAGATAGAGGGCTACGTATTGAGACAGGACAATATCGCTCAAATCCTCACAACGCTGTGCGCTATGACGGGAGCGGACAGGCTAAAAGTCGCTGGTGTAGAGGCGGGCAGGGAAGACCTTATCCCAGCGGGGATAATCGCAATTCAAGTTATAATGTCGCTCTTTAATCAAACAGAAAGCCACGTATCTGTCTATGGACTGCGCGAAGGCGTAACTATTGCAGCGGAACAAGACTGACTTTATAGCTAGTTAAATATAAAACCAGTAGGTTTAGTTATGCGTCCCTCGCTGTCGGGTAGATATTTTTCAGAGTTGACGGGCATGCCATTAAATAGCACCTCGTAATGTAAATGTGGTCCTGCACTCCTGCCCGTAGAGCCTGATAGTGATACTACATCACCCTTTTGCACAGCCATCCCTGCCCAGACGAGCAGCCTGCTATTATGTGCATAGCGTGTCATATAGCCGAACCCGTGGTCTATGGTTACTAAATACCCGTATCCTGTGCGAACACCTGCATAGACTACCACTCCATCGGCAGTAGCAAACACTGGCGCACCCATTGACGATATGCAATCTGTCCCTTCATGGTATGAGGGGATACCTGTAAAAGGTGAGCGCCGGAAGCCAAATGAGCTTGTCGCCCGTTTAGAGTGAGAAGGCCAAACGTTCGGAGTATGTCGCTCTACCAGATGGCGCATTTGTAAATAATGCTCTATCTCCCGATAACGTTCTACGCGGCTATTAAGTTCACCAGCTATTTCTTCAATATTATCAGCTGATATTTGCTTTGTACTCACAAATCCGTCTATTACATCTGTCTTTGTATAATATCTGCTCATCATGGAGTCATCGTCAAATATACCAGCAAAGAACAGGTCGTTCTTTTGCAGAGCACTTACTCCGCTAGAACACGCGTGTTCAAAGTCTTTATGAATTAGTGCACTCTCTGACTGCTGTTCCAGTAATAATGTTTGGCTAAATTTAGCACGCGCCCTAGCAGCTGATAGGCGCGACAGGTTCACTACAAATGAGAATACAAGAATTAGCACACTCGCAAGAATTCCTACGATTAGTGCCGCTGATAAAGTAACAGAACGCGCCCCGCCGCCAGACGCATCAAGGACGATTATCTGATATTTCAATGCACGCCTCTACTCATCTATCTTTCTCAACATCATTACTTTTGTCAACTCCGTCAACCCTGTCAATATTATCAAATACACCCGCCCGTTTCATAAACATATATGCGCTCTTAACGCCTGATGCAACGCCTATTAGCAGGAAAAATACTGTGCAGTATGGTTTTGTGCCTATTTTGCCATCTAGCCAATAACCAAATAATGAACTGATGACTATGCTGACAACCAGCACTATACCTATGCTAGACACGGGAAGCACACGTCTGAAAAAGTCGCCCGTCTTTTTGTCTTTAAGCATTATTTATCCTTACCATTTAATATAAGTGGAAACCTACGCCCACATAAGTTGCTTTGTTGCTGAAAAACTGCCCCGCATAGTGGTAGCCAGTGTAACCCTCTAACGTCAGCCATACATTATCAAACGTTTCTACGCCTAGCATTAGTGAGCCACTTGGCGCATAGTCAGATGGATTGGAGCCTTTTACATCTAACGCCACCAAGAAGTTCGGGCTACTAGTGAACTTCTTTTGTGTCTTCACTTCAAAACCAGCATGATATTGCCAGTGACCCAGTGCGCCCGGTACATGTAAGCCATAAACATACCAGCCACCACCGAAGTATGGTCTGAACATGCCTAATGAGTCAATGGATACGATTGCTTCTAGCATTTCGTAGCTAACATTTATGCGCTCATCTTCAGGTATGTTGTTGTTAAGGACGTATTCATCGCCTAAATGCGTGCTTTCATGGAACCCGCGAAACAGCAACGACCAGCTTGAGAAGCTGAACCCTGTGTAGAACCCAGCCATAAAGTCGCTGTTTATTAGGTCGTCTGATATCGTGTCCATATCAAACACAGCCGATACACGTACTTGTAAGCCAGCGTCAAGGTAGGCAGGACGCCATCTCGTCACTTTCAGTAGTGAATACGTGCCACCTATGTCAGCTTGAACGCCGTTGTGGAAATATTCCGTCTCCTCGTAGGTGTACCAGTGGTAGCCCGCATGTACTTTCGGATATTTGGGGTCAGCAATCAGAGGGTCAAACAGTGGCTTACGCGGACTAGTCCACATAGCGTTCAGGCGAGAAAGTTCTTCATTTGGCACGTAGGCTATCCTATCAGCATCTATCCCTTGAATTTTAGTCAAATCAGCTAGAACTTCCTCGTTATGCTGGTCAGTTTCCAGCTCAAGTGGCAGGAATAGTTTACCGTCTCGCACTACAGAGTAGCCATCAGGGTTAAACTCCCCTTTTATAACGGTTGTTGTGGCACCTGACAAGTATTGGTCGTAGTCGTGACTATTGACGTTAAATGTAAAAAACAGCATTGCTAGCAGGACACCTTCCATTATATTCACCTCATTAAAAAGATATGTATATAATAGCGGTCTATCAGTATTTTGCAATATTTATCTTGTCAGCTGTCAGAAAATCCTTTATGATTGCGAATAGCCTGTATCTTTAAGGAGTATTTTAGAACACACTATGAAACGAATTAAACAAGCTATAAAATTCACATTGGTATTGCTTTTGCTACCTGTGTCTGGCGTTGGCTGCGCTAACCCGAACAACGTGATGTTGGGGGAATACCAGAGCCAAATCTCTACGTATGGCGGTCGGTCTGATGGGCAGGGTGGCTTAAAGCATTTAGCTGGTGCTGCTTGGGAGGACGAAGACTTTTGGATGGTTCAACTACAGTATAGCCAGCCTGACACGTTCTTCCGCGTCCCGTCTAGGCGCAATGTTGAGCTTATGCAGTGGTTTGGGTTTGGCATGACTGACAATGGTACTGATAGCATGTCATCATACGACCAGCAGTTAATTGGACTGTCGCTTGATATGCAGCTTATAACAATTGGGCGTTTTTATTATGGACTGGGTGGCGGTGTTTATGTAGGACAGCGTATGACTGCCAGAAACGGTTCTCGTATGACATTTGGCGCAAAGATGTTTATGGGCTATCGGTGGGGCAAGTTCGCTATTGAATTAAATACAAGACACTTCTCCAATGGCGATGTGGAACAGCCTAACCATGGACAGAACTTTGAAGGATTTACACTACTATATACCTATTAGGAGCGGAATATGAAACTACGGATATTTAGCATACTGATATTTATGTTCACGTTATTTAGTGGCACTGCGATAGCAGCAAACGATGACCAGTATTTGAGCGGTTATGCGACTGCCCTGTTGAAAGGGAAGTACGGACTGGATACTAGCGTGCAAGTGCGCGGCAGGGAGCTGTTTATCCCGCAGAGCGTGCGAAACGATAGCCAGTATGATGCTATAATAGATGAATTATCACAGCTGAAAGGGATAGACACTATCAAGGTCGTCAGCGATGAGGAGCTTGCACGTATCGGCACCAAGTGGCGTAGATTCAGAGAACCATTGTTTAGACCGTTGGTGGCAGACCCTAAATGGCCTAAATTTCACGTAGCCTACCATAATTACTCTTACGAGAAAGAAGGTGCTGTGTTTAATAAGGGCATGGAAGGTGATATTGGCGGCACGTTTTCACTAATCAGGACGGGTGCTGGTGATTATACCTACACTGAAGTTGGTTTGCAGGGGCGTGTAAATTTATTTATGGATTTGTATAAGGATTCCACCACAAGCTCCACTACAACGCTTATCAACAGCGACTACATGGTAGGTATTCCGCTCACATTTGCTTTTCCAGGGTTCACTATTATAACGCGCTTTTTCCACGAGAGCACGCACGTGGGCGATGAATATTTGTTGCGAAAAGAAGCCGAAGAAGACGCGGGCGGTGCTCACTTTAAGCGTGTTAATCTCAGCTATGAGATGTTAGAGGTGCTGGCTGCCGTAGAACCTAATAGCTGGTTTAGGATATATGCCGGTGGCGGGTTTATGCCTGACCATGCACCTAGGGATTATGAGTATTGGATGTGGCATGCTGGGATGGATATGTATATCAAGTCAGAGTATTCACAAGCTCCAAGTATAATAGTTGGTTTAGATGTAAAAGGTTTTCAGACCACCGACTTTACCCCATCCTATTCATTTACGGTGGGCATAGAAACGTTTGAAAATACATTCCTTACATTTGAGGCTTACACGGGCTATTCGCAGTTGGGACAGTTCTATGAAAACAAGGTTACCTATTACGGCATAGGCTTCCATCTATATTAGGATGCAATTATGACCATATTTGAGCGTGCCAAGCTGGTTATTCCGGGCGGGGTCAACAGCCCTGTCCGCGCTTTCGGCTCTGTCGGAGGTGAGCCGTATTTTGTAGAGCGGGCGGATGGTGCCTACATTTATGCGGACGGCAAACGGTATATAGACTACGTGTCCAGCTGGGGTCCTATGATACTAGGGCATAATGAACCTAGCATTAACGCTGCACTGAAAGCTGCAGTTGATAGGGGCGTTAGCTATGGCGCACCGACTCTTTTAGAGGTAGAGTTAGCGGAGTTAACCTGTGAAATGCTACCATCAGTTGATATGGTACGTATGGTTAGCTCAGGCACTGAGGCGGTGATGAGTGCCATTCGTGTTGCACGGGGATTCACCGGACGAAATTTAATTGTAAAGTTTGAAGGTTGCTATCACGGGCATTCAGATAGCTTGCTCGTCAAGGGTGGTAGCGGAATGCTCACACTGGCACAGCCGTCTAGTCTGGGCGTGCCTGCGGACATTACAAAAAATACATTAGTAGCAGATTATAACGATATAGCCTCTGTTGAGGCACTATTCAATAAATATAGCGGGCAGATAGCCTGTCTTATCGTAGAACCTGTTGCCGCCAATATGGGCGTGGTGCTACCGAAAGAGGGCTTTTTGCAAGCGTTGCGCGATTTAACAACTAGAGAGGGTGCGCTGTTAATATTTGACGAGGTTATTACAGGCTTTAGGCTATCAGCAGGCGGGGCACAGGAATATTACAACGTAATGCCTGATTTAACTACTCTTGGCAAGATAATAGGTGGCGGGCTACCAGTGGGAGCTTATGGTGGCAGGCGGGATATAATGGAGCTGGTGTCGCCATCTGGGGCGGTCTATCAAGCGGGCACACTATCGGGCAATCCGCTGGCTATGACCGCAGGGCTTGCTACGCTTAAAAAGTTGCAAGAGCCTAATTTTTATGAGAAATTGAATAAGAAAGCAACGATTTTGTGGGCGGGGTTTGCGGATAATTTGAAGAAACTGGGCAAAAACTATGCCTTTAATGCGGTAGGTTCGCTTGCTTGCCTATTTTTCACTGATAAAAGAGTAGATAGCTTTAAGTCTGCTATGACAAGTGATACAAAGCTATATGCAAAATACTTTCACGGAATGTTAGAGCGCGGCATTGCGCTAGCCCCAGCACAGTTTGAAGCTATGTTCGCATGTGCGGCACTGAGTGATACTGCTCTTGATACTACCATAAAGGCACATTACGAAGTGGTAAGGGGGCTATAGCTTTGAGTAGTGTCAATACTAACCTGTGGGATAGCGTGCTAGCCGCCATATCAAAAGAGGTTGATGTTAAATATGTTGATAGGTGGTTGCGCCCCATCAAGCTGGTGGAAGCCTCTTGCGATAAGATAACGCTGTCTGCTCCAAATCATTTTGTTAAAGTATTCGTTGAGCAAAACTATCTTGTTAAAATCAAGCAAATCTTGAAAAAATTTGCCGTTGACGCTGAACTAATCTTTATAGAGGACAAATCGGCTGGGGAGAAGACATTTGAACAAACCTCCCCTGTCAAGTCGCTTAAAGGGAATGTGTCGGGCAAGCTACCTGCCTCTAACACATGGGTAGGCTCGCTATATAATGCTTTTACGTTTGACAACTTTGTCTCTGGCGACAGCAATATGGCGGCATACAGGGCGGCAGAGACGGTATCTGCGGGCAATTTGAGCGTCTATAATCCGCTGTTTATCTATGGCGATACGGGGTTGGGCAAGACACATCTGATGCATGCCGTGTCTAATAAGTTACAAGAGCGATTCCCCAAAATGCGCGTGCTATATGTAGAGGCGAATGAGTTTGTGCGTGAGGTATCTAATGCGATGAGAGTAGAGAAAGGGCAAGTCCAAGATAACGTTGATAAGCTGCGTGAAAAATATCGTTCGGCAGACCTACTACTCTTTGATGACATACAATTTTTGAAAGATAAGGCTAAAAGCCTTGAGATGTTTTTCTATGTATTTAATGATTTACAGCTTGGAGAGAGGCAAATTATTATCACGTCCGATGAATCCCCGCATGCTATCAATATGGATAAACGTATGCGTAGCAGGTTTGCCAGCGGATTTCAGGCGGAAATTATGTCCCCTAGTGCCGATGAACGCGTGGCAATACTTGCACAAAAAGCTGATGAACTAGGATTAAAGATAAATAACGATTTATTGGTGTTTTTAGCAGATAATTTAGCGGCTACTAATGGACGAGAACTGATTGGAGCGTTGAAACAGCTGGAATTGCATGCGTCCTTTGAGGGGGAGACACTGTCAATAGAATTTGCCGAGCGAGTATTGGCTAAAAACTTGAAACAGACAGGTATTATCGTTAGTCCAGAGAAAATGATAATGGCTGTGTCTGATGCATTTAGCGTAAAAGTGCAAGATTTATCGTCTGACAAGCGGACACAGGCTATAGTGGTTCCGCGCGGGGTGGCGATGTATCTAATGCGTGTTCGGCTAGGAATGTCGTTAAAGGAGGTTGGGGCACACTTTGGCGGGCGTGACCATACCACTGTGATGCATTCCGTTGAAAAAATAACTAAAAGATTAGAAACTGACGATGTGCTAAAAAATGTCATAGCAAATATAGAAAAGCGAGTGCATAGCAATGCTTAAAGTGGGCATAGGTTTTGATGCACACGCATTTGCCACTGCTAGCAATAGCGGTGATAAGTTAATTTTAGGCGGGGTGGCGGTGCCTTATATCCGTTCCCTTGTAGCGCATAGTGATGGCGATGTTGTGGTGCATGCGGTGATAGACTCCCTCGCTGGCGTGTGTCTAGGCAAAGACATAGGGCAGTTATTCCCTGATAGCGATGTTAAGTATAAAGGTGCGGATAGTATAAAACTATTAGAGGAAGTGGTTAGTCTAGTCAATAAAGAGGGCTACAAGGTATCTAATACCGATGTAGTTATTATAGCGCAAGAGCCAAAGATGTCGCCACACGTATCTGCCATGTGTGAACGGCTAGCCCATGCGCTGAATGTAGAGTTATCCAGCGTGAGCGTAAAGGCAACTACTACTGAATATTTAGGTTTTACTGGGCGCAAAGAGGGGATAGCGGCGGTGGCAGTGAGTATGGTGGAAAAAGTAGTCTTTTATTCGTAGTCTCAACACTACGCTAAATGTTTAGTGTAGTGTTTTTTTGTATTTACACTACACAAACTAATTTGTATAGTGTATAATCTATTCTATGTCATTGAAATCATTTATCCCTCATGCGTTGCCGATAACCAGCCTTGACTGGGAGAAACTGGCGATTCCAATCGGGAGAGCTAACGCATCTGTATCGCTCTACAATGGGCTTTTGCGGTCTATACCAAACCCGCACATATTGCTGTCCCCGATGACCACGCAAGAGGCGGTTTTGTCCTCCCGTATAGAGGGTACACAAGCTTCGCTCAGCGATGTATTCAAATTTGAGGCGGGCGAGTCTTACTCGCAAGAGGAAGATAGAGATATACGTGAGATTATGAACTATCGCAAAACCCTCTTTGGGGCAGAAGAATTGCTTGAGAAAACTCCTGTAATCCACCTAAATATGCTGAAAGAACTGCATACAATATTGCTCTCTGGCGTGCGTGGAGCAAACAAGGCACGTGGCGAATTTAGGAAAGTTCAGAACTTCATAGGTGCTTATGGAGCAACTATTGAACAGGCTTTATATATTCCGCCATCGCCAGATAAGGTGTTGCCAGCGTTAGACGCTTGGGAAAAATACATTAACAGCGAGCAGCAGGAAGTCTTTATCCAGCTAGCGGTGTTGCATGCTCAGTTTGAGATTATCCACCCATTCTTGGATGGCAATGGACGGTTAGGACGTATTCTCATCCCCTTGTTTCTGTATCAAACGGGAATATTAACGAAACCTGTATTTTACCTCAGTCAATACTTTGAGGAACACCGTGATACATATTATCAAAAACTACGCGGCATCACTCAAAATAATGACTGGCAAGGGTGGGTCTTATTCTTTTTGAACGCCGTTATAGAGCAGGCAAACATCAACACAATAAAGGTAGAAGCTATCTTAAACCTCTATAAGAAAACAAGGGAACAACTTGTGGCTTTAACCAATTCTAGCTATGCTATAAAAACGCTGGACGCACTATTTTTCAAGCCAATCATCAGCTCAAAGGAAATTATGCTGAAAATAGAGGGCACGTATAAAAGCACCGTGCTTGATATTCTCAGAAAGTTAGAAACCGCAGGAATCATTACGACAATCAAAAAAGGGAGCGGTCGTGCCGCAAGTGTTTACGCTTTCCCTGAACTGATAAACTTAACAGAGGGGAGAGAAATACACGTCAATGAATAAGTTCCCGTGCGCATAGCTATCTAACGTAAGCGTAAAGGCAACTACAACGGAGTATCTAGGTTTCACTGGGCGCAAAGAGGGGATAGCGGCGGTGGTAGTGAGTGTGGTGGAAAAAGTAAGGTAAAAGCACAAACTCATTATACATATTACTAACACGACTAATCCTATTGGAAGTATGAAATTAAGGCATTGTAGGCTATCTAGTAGCCAAATAAAAAGTTTGTTTAACTTTTTTATATCAGGTGCTACAGCTAGAACTGCTGCTGAGCTTTCTAGTGTCAACAGAAATACAGCTATCAAGTTTTATGATAAGTTGCGTCAAATAATCTGTTACAACATTGAGAAAGACTCTCCGTTTTTGTGTGGCGAAATTGAGGTTGACGAGAGTTATTTTGGTGGTGTCAGAAAAGGCAGGCGAGGACGAGGGGCAGCGGGTAAGACGGCTGTTTTTGGTTTGTTAGAGAGGGGTGGCAAGGTTTATTCACAAGTAGTAGACGATACAAAAGCTCAAACTTCGTTGCCTATTATACGGGGTAAAGTCAAACCTGATAGTATCGTTTATAGTGATTATTATCGCAGTTATAATGCGTTAGATGTATCAGAGTTTAAGCATTATAGGATTAACCACAGCAAGGAGTTTGCGAGGGAACACAACCATATAAATGGGATAGAGAACTTTTGGAATCAGGCTAAGAGGCAGATGCGGAAGTTTAACGGAATACAGAAAGACAAGTTTAACTTGTTTCTAAAGGAGTGTGAGTTTAGGTTTAATTATGGAA
>BNUJ01000025.1 GCA_025997275.1 Deferribacterales bacterium | reverse complement strand
AACAAGAATAGACCCTAGTTTTTTTTGAGAGTAGATGGTTAAAAAAAAAGTTGGCTTATATTTTTTAGAGAATAAAAAGTTTAAAAAAAAAGGTTTGTGAAATAGATGCGGGAAGAATTTCCCCCCCCCCCCCCCCCCCCGTATGTTATGGGCATAGGGGCGTAGTGGTACCCGTGCATGGCTGATTATGCCGTATTTTTTAACAAAAAACTAGATATTGATTACAAATGGCGTTTGCTTGCGCGCTTGACGTATGCTGACACTATCACAACTGACGAGATGATGCAACTGTTAGACGGCTACGACATTGAACACTCCATGCTAGAGTATAATCTTATGCTGGCGCGTTTTATGAAGATGCAGCCGTCAGCCCCTCTCCCTGTGAAGCTTAAGCCTCGCCTGCAGGGTGTGTTGCGCTATTTTCAATATAAGAATGCCACTCAGTTGACTGGGTTTAGCGTGGTTGGCAGGGCACTTAATAAAGCTGATATTCCCGTTATGCTTATTAAAGGTGCGCTTATGCGCCGTGTAATGCCTGCTCTGCCGCGTGTTATGGGCGATGTTGATTTTGTGGTGCCTTATGAACGTTACTGGGATGCCGTAAATGTTACAAGGGGGCTGAATTTTAAGCAAGTGCATAAATTCTTGTTGGCACATGCGGCTGATATGTATCTGGGGCAGTATAATGTGGATATACACAGAACTATAGTTAAAGAAGGAAAGTTTAAGTCGGTGTTGCAAGACGCATCTATCGTTCATGAGATAGACAGAGAGATGTTTGAACGGGCGCATGCTACCACGGCATTTGGTGTTGAGTGTTTGCTACCTACAGATGAAGATAATGTTTTTGTATGCCTTGCTAATAGCTATGACGCTATCCGCTCACAAGAGAAGGCTAGATGGATGTGGCTTTGGGATATTGCGGGCATTGTAAGGGACAATAAAGATTTTGATTGGCAAAAAGTGTTGGCTATTGCCTATGAACTACGTTTTCACCAGCAAATTAAAGTAATGCTTGAGATATTTAACGCTACTATCCCCAATGTGCTACCTGCAGGGCTTATCGCTAGCATTAAAACCGATGAGGCAAGCGATTACTCTATGAAGTTAGATGTTATGACCTGCCTTATTCAGTCTATAAAGCCTGATTATAGGGCGATTAAATTCTTTAAGCCGAGACGTCCATCAAAGTTTATAGCTGACTGCAAGCTAATTTGGCGATATAAATACTTGAAATCTGTGCGAAATAACGTATTTTTAAGAAATAAATATATGGATGATATAGTTAGTGGCACTCTTTTTCAACCCTATTGACGATGCGCTAGTCTTAACGGGACTACCAGCCGATGCCATAGCACGTTACTTTACCGTGTTTGATGAGCGTTGTCGCGTCACGTCCGATTTGCCCGCTCCGCAGGTTAGGCATTTAGATTTAGGCATTATGATAGTAAGGCTAGAAAATTATATTGGCGGGCTTACAAATGCTATAGAGAGTGAACTTGCATATTGTCTGCGTGAGCCTATAGGTCATTATGACGCTACGCTAAAGCTCTGGAAGGAGCAGAACACCGCTCAAATAGTAGATTTTAACAATAACAGCCATATAATTATATATAAAGAGGGCAAACAGGCAATAGAGCTTGCCCAGCCAGAGTATATAAAGGCTTTTGATGAAAATACCAATACATACTACTACACCTATCAGTGCCTATCTGATGAACCAATATCCAGTAAGGCGATTGCCAAAATGGGACATATACTTGTCCGCCAGCTTTATGAAATAGTTAGAGATAGGAGGCAAAACGCTTTGCTTGCACATGCGGCAGCAATTGGCGTGAATGGCAAGGGGGCGTTATTGTGTGCTAGAGGAGGGCACGGCAAGTCAACACTGGCACTATCTGCCCTTATAGATGGCTTTCAATACGTGTCAGACGATTATATTGTGCTTGCGAGGGATGGCGAGCATAAGAATCTTTGTGCTTATCCCATATATTCTTGCGCTACCCTTACTAAGGAGATGTTGGAACGGCTAAAGGGACTAAGAACAGAGTTCCTGTTTGATAACTGGAATAAGACGAAAGACGTGTTCAATTTATCGGCACATCATAGTGCTTTTGTCCCTAAGCTACCTATCAAGGTTGCAATATATCCGAACATAGCGAATGTTGTAGAGCCTAGCATAGAACGAACGGATTCCAACAAGGCTATGACGCACTTCATTCATTCAATACTTGCGCAAATGCAAGATAAGAAGCATTTGCAGAGTATGACCAAGTTGATGATAGAATTGTTGAAAGGGCTTGACTTTTATCAAATAAATTTGTCTAATAACTTGATTGCGAATGTGAAGGCTTTGAAAAGTTTTATGGAGGGTGTGTAGTGTATATACTTAATACTTCAAAGATGTTTGGCGACATATCGGACGGTTTTGCTGTCGTTATCAACGCGCAAACGGGCATTTATTACGGTATGAATCAGCTGGGCACAGCGGTGTTTGAGCAAATCTCCAATGGGGTTGCTACGGATAAAGTGCTTGATGCATTAAAGGGGCTAGATGGTGCGCCTGCAGATGTGGACGCTAGGTTGCAGAAGTTTATAGACGAACTTCTGGCAAAAGAGATTATAATAAAGGGTGACACTAATGGTGGCGATTTCACTATCAGTGCGGATGTTGCCAAATCTGACAACTTTGTGTTGGACTTGTCGGAATATGCCGATGCGCAGGAGCTATTGCTTGCAGATCCTATACACGATGTAGAGGAGGAGCTTGGCTGGCAACCTATCTTAAAAGATGGCAAAAAAGCCTAGTATATCTGTAATTGTTCCAATTCACAATGCTGCTGGGTATTTACATAAAAGTTTGGACTCGTTAGTTGCCCAAACGTTCACAGATATAGAGGTGCTCTGCATAGACGATGGCTCTACAGATAATTCGCTAGCTATCTTGCAGGAATACGCCGGCAGAGATGCCAATTTCAAGCTCTTTACCCAAGCTGAGCGTAATATAGGCTATACGCGCAATGTGGGGCTAAGGAATGCCAGGGGCAAGTATGTTATGTGGTGCGACCCCGACGACTGGTATGAGCCGACTATGTGTGAGGAGATGTTTAGTGCTATAGAGCGAGAGGGTGTGGATTTAGTAGAGTGCGGAACAAATGTAATAAATGAAGCTAACGATTCTGCTAGGTATGAAAAGATGAGCAAATATGTATCAACTAAACAGCTCGGGAGGTGCATATTAACTAATGACATAAAAAAGAATATTTCGGGCGTTCTTTGGAACAAGATTTTCAAGCGGGAGTTATTAGAAGAGTATAGTATATTAGCACCCGATGACAGTATAGGTGCGGAGGATACCGCTATGGTGATGCAATACCTGTTAGTGGCGGGAAGTTATTATGGACTAGACAGGGTGCTGTATAACTACCTTTTGCGCGGTGTTTCTGCGACTGGTCTTGCTCAAAGCGACTATCTTGCCTTGTATTTCCGCAAAACAGTTTCGGCATATCGGTGTGCTGTGGAGTTTGCTATTAAACATAACCTTTTAGGTAGAGATAATTTTATATTAGGCGGTTTGAGCTATTATGCATCTGAGTTAGCCGTTCACGATAAATATTCGGAATATTTTGAGACCTATAGGGCAGAGGTATTGTGCCAGCTCGCTGATGACCTGTTAGATGATAGAGAGATATTGCTAAGCATAAAACAGCTAAAGTTTAAGAGAGCACATCAGTTAGGGCTTCAGTGGGTGCAATTTAGAGAAAACAAGGGGCGTTTACAGCGGCATATGTTAGGCAAGGTAAAGGCGACACATGGGAAGTAAATTGAAAAAACTATATGAATACTATCAAAAAACTGGACTAAAAATTAGTAAAATAAAAGGGCTGTCCTAATATTAGGTTAAAAATCTACTAATCCCCGTATTTCCCGCTTGTCAAGTCTAGCTATATTTGTTATAATCTTCGTAGTAACGAGGAGCTATTGAGGAGGGTATTTGGTATGAACAGTGTATTAGCGGAAATCAATGAGAAGTTAAGGTCAGTGCATGACGACCCTGCGCTATATCGTGCTTATATGGGCTATGAGAAAGCAGAGCGGGATATGAATAGTGCAAGAAACTATGGACTACGTATGGCGGAGAGAGCCAAAGAAGAAGGCATGCAACAAGGTATGCAACAGGGTATGCAACAGGGCAAACTGGAAGGCATACGTGAAGGCGAGTTAAAGATTGCCAAAAATCTTTTAGTTAAAGGATTTTCGCCAGAAAAAGTTGCTGACATTACAGGGCTTTTACTTGCCGAAGTCAAGGAACTTCGGAGTGATTCTATAGTAGTGTAGCGTGTTATCTATATCCATTATCGTTCCCGTGTATAACGTGGAGCCGTATCTGCGCAAATGCCTAGATTCATTGCTAGCCCAGACTTTCACTAACATAGAAGTCCTGTGCGTGAATGACGGCTCTACAGATAATTCACTAGCCATCTTGCAAGAGTATGCCAGCAAGGACGAGCGTATAAGAGTATTTAATCACGCTAATCAAGGTGTAGGCTATACGCGCAATGTGGGGCTGAAGAATGCTAGGGGCAAGTATATTATGTGGTGCGACCCCGACGACTGGTATGAGCCGACTATGTGTGAAGAGATGTTTAGTGCTATTGAGCGCGAGGGTGTGGATTTAGTAGAGTGCGGAACAAATGTAATAAATGAAGCTAATGATTCTGCTAGGTATGAAAAGATGAGCAAACATGTATCAACCAAACAGCTTGGGAAGTGCATATTAACTAATGACATAAAAAAGAATATTTCGGGCGTTCTTTGGAACAAGATTTTTAAGCGGGAGCTATTAGAGCGATATAGCATATTAGCACCTGTTGGGAGTGTTGGTGCGGAAGATACGGCGATAGTGTGGGAATATTTGCTGGTTTCTAGTTTGTATTACGGACTTGATAAAGTGTTATATAATTGTTTAGTGCGGACGGATTCCATTACGGGGAAAGCATCAGACGATACAATCGGAAAATACTTTGATAATACGCTATTGGCGTATAGGGCAGTCGTTCAATTTGCTCAAGAATATAAATTGTTGGATAAAGTCGGCTTTGTGTTGGAATTTCTAAGAAATTATGCTTGCCAACTGAGTGCAGATTATAAATATTGCGATTTCTTTGAACGCCTTAGAAAAGATGTGCTAAATGGTGTAGATGAAAGTTTGCTTGATGATAGGGGTATTTTATTTGCTATAAAACATTCCCAGTTTGGACAGGCTAAACAAATTGGGGATTTGTGGATGCAATTCAGCAAAAACAGACAGGTTTTGGCATCATTTGTTCACAGCAAGATTCGGTCTAATTATGGCAAATAACCCTGCTATTTCAATCATAATCCCCACCTACAACGTTGAGTTATACCTGCGCAAATGCCTAGATTCATTGCTAGTTCAGACTTTTACTGGTATAGAAGTCCTGTGTGTGAATGATGGTTCTACGGATAATTCGTTAGCTATCTTGCAAGAGTATGCCAGCAAGGACGAGCGCATAAGAGTATTTACTCATGAGAATCAAGGTGTAGGCTATACGCGCAATGTGGGGCTGAAGAATGCTAGGGGCGAGTATATTATGTGGTGCGACCCCGACGACTGGTATGAGCCGACTATGTGTGAGGAGATGTTTAGTGCTATTGAGCGCGAGGGTGTGGATTTAGTGACGTGTGATGTGAATATGTTGAACAGCACAGGCAGCAGTGATTTTTATGGCGAAAAGAGCAGTTACCTTAGACTGAAATTGCAAGGACTGCACGTGTTAGACGAAACTACGAGAAAGAATATAAATGCTAGCTTGGTAAATAAAATTTTTAAGCGAGAGTTGCTAGAGCGATATAGCATATTAGCACCTGTTGGGAGTGTTGGTGCTGAAGACACTGCTATGGTGTGGCAATATTTAATGGTTGCTAGCTCATATTATGGGCTTGATAGGGTGCTGTATAATTGTTTAGTGCGGACGGATTCCATTACAGGCAATGCCTCTGATGATATGCTTGAAAAATATTTTTATAATACATTGCTGGCGTATAAGACGGCTGTTCAATTTTCCCAAAAATATAATCTTTTGAATAGGGATAGCTTTATTTTGGCATCGTTAAAGGATTATGCCTATCAACAGGGTGCCCACAGCAGATATATGGATTTTTTTAAGCTCATAAAGGCGGATATACTTGATGTAATGGATACAGGGTTGCTTGATGAGAATGGTATTTTGTTTGCAATAAAGAGCTGCCAGTTTGAGCAAGCTAAGCAACTTGCAGACCTATGGGCGCAGTTTATCAGAGATAGGCGCATATTATCAGAGCGCATAAAGAACAAGGTAAAGGCTACACATGGGAAGTAAATTGAAAAAACTGTATGAATACTATCAAAAAACTGGACTAAAAACTAGTAAAATAAAAGGGCTGTCCTATCCCCGTATTTCCCGCTTGTCAAGTCTAGCTATATTTGTTATAATCCTCGTATGGGTAGCAGGAACGTTGCAGAGCGGTTAAATCCGTTGAATGATTTTGCGTTTAAGAAAACGTTAGGGGAGCGTGGGCAGAGTGAGCCTTTGCTTATGGCTTTCCTTAATGCGGTGTTAAAGGATACTAGGAAAAAGCCTATAGTCTCACTTGAAATACTAGACAACAGGGAACTATCTGCACTAACAATACACGGGAAGTTATCTAGGCTTGACGTGTTAGCACAGCTTGAGGACAAGACAAAGGTTGATATAGAGGTGCAGTTAGTCAACGAACACAATATGGTAGAAAGAACCTTGTTTTATTTATGCAGACAGTTTATACTAGGTATAGAGAGCGGGGACGACTATACAAAACTGCGTCCTGTTATAACGATAAACATAGTGAACTTTAAGTGCCTTGATTTAGATAAGATACACCCTAGTTTCCACTTGTATGAGGACACAGAGAAAGACTTTATGTTGTCTGATTTGATTGGGGTGCATTTTTTAGATATGGTTAGGTTTAGGCAACAGTTAGCGAAAGGGTTAGATGTAGCGAGTGACGAGTTGTATCAATGGCTGGTGTATTTGAATGAGCAGAGTAATGAGGAGCTATTGAGGAGGGTATTTGGTATGAACAGCGCATTAGCAGAAATCAATGAGAAGTTAAGGTCAGTGCATGACGACCCTGCACTATATCGTGCTTATATGGGCTATGAGAAAGCAGAGCGGGATATGAACAGCGCAAGGAACTATGGACTACGTATGGCGGAGAGAGCCAAAGAAGAAGGTATGCAACAGGGCATGCAACAAGGCATGCAACAAGGCATGCAACAAGGTATGCAACAAGGCATGCAACAGGGTATGCAACAAGGTATGCAACAGGGTATGCAACAAGGCATGCAACAAGGCATGCAACAGGGCAAGGCGGAAGGCATACGTGAAGGCGAGTTAAAGATTGCCAAAAATCTTTTAATTAAAGGATTTTCGCCAGAAAGGGTTGCTGACATTACAGGGCTTTTACTTGCCGAAGTTAAGGAACTTCGGAGTGATTCTATAGTAGTGTAGCGTGTTACCTATATCCATCATCGTTCCCGTGTATAACGTGGAGCCGTATCTGCGCAAATGCCTAGATTCATTGCTAGCCCAGACTTTCACTGACATAGAAGTCCTGTGCGTGAATGACGGCTCTACAGATAATTCACTAGCCATCTTGCGTGAGTATGCGAATAAGGACGAGCGCATAAAGGTATTTACTCATGAGAATCAAGGTGTAGGCTATACGCGCAATGTGGGGCTAAAGAATGCTAGGGGCAAGTATATTATGTGGTGCGACCCCGACGACTGGTATGAGCCGACCATGTGTGAAGAGATGTTTAGTGCCATAGAGCGGGAAGACGTGGATTTAGTGACATGTGTTATCCGTCCAATTGATATGTCTAACGGCACAACTAGGTTTGATGATGCTAGTTGTTGGAAGTTATATCACAGTGGCAAATGTGAACTTAATGATAATCTTAAAGCTAATATGCCGTGCAATCTAGTAAATAAGATACTGAAACGTGAAGTGTTTAGTAAATATAATATATTAGCACCCGATACTGCCCGTTGTAGCGAAGATGGGGTTATTATGTGGGAATATTTGTTGCTCGCTAAAACAGCATATTGGCTGAACAAGCCGTTATATAATCATCTATTGAGAACGACGTCTATAAACGGCTCTGCTGGCAAACAATGGCTCACTAGGTATGCTGATGACCATATACTAATGTTTTCTACGCTCATCAGATTCATTATTAAGCATAATTTACTGGCGGAGGTTAGATTTGCCTTGTATCATCTCAACTTATTTATCGTTGATTGGGCGAAAGAGACTGAATGGTTAGATTATTTTAAGCGTATCCATAGTGATGTGCTTGCCTTGTTGGATGAGAATGTTTTGATGAACGAGTCTATCTTGCTTACTATAAGGCGCGGCGACTATGATGGTGCAAGGCAAACGGCTCTGCTAGGGCGTGGCAAGGTGGCGGCGATGTTCCTTAAAGAGGGGGTTAGGAAAAAATATGCAAAATAACGATGTGGTTCTGGTTCTCAACGGAGATGCCGCTGATTATCTGCCATATACTGGGGTTGCTATTTATTCGTTGGTTGCCCACTTTTCGCCTGAAAATAATTATAAGATTTATATTTTAATGTCCAACAAACCGATTGATGAGTTGACTATTTCCTTGCTTGATAAAATATATAGCCTAACAAAGACGCACAGCAATATAACAATTGATACTGTAGATATGAGCGGCACTATAGCTAACGAAATGGCGTCTCTGTTCTATGCTGGTTCTTATATTACGCCATCAGCCTGTTTTAGGCTATTCATTGCCGATGTGCTTTCTGAGTATGATAAAGTTTTATATTTAGACTGTGATATTATCGCTCGTGCTGATGTGGCAATGCTCTTTAGAACATCGCTAAGTGGTTGCACAGTGGGTGCAGTGCGTGATTATTTGGCTTATGTTCACTGGTTGCAAGACGGGAGCATGATGCCTCGTGCGTATTTGGCAAAGTCGCTTGGGCTAAAAAGTGCTGAAAATTACTTTAATTCAGGGGTTCTGCTCCTTGATTTAGCTAAATGGCGTGCTGGCGATATTACTAAAAAGATAGTGCGTAAATTATCAGAGCTAAAAAATCCGCTCTGGCAAGACCAAGACATCTTGAATGCTGTGTTGTCTGACGATTTACTCTTGCTAGACAACAGGTGGAATGCTACCATTATGACACCTGATACCTATGAAAGGGAGCCGTTTATAGTCCACTATAACACCAGCTTTAAGCCATGGCATAATGAGCGTGTGTTTTTGGCTGACTTGTGGTGGAGTTATGCGCAGAAAACGCCATTTTATGAGGACTTTAAGCTTAAGTGTGCCGAAAAGCCAGCACAGAAAAAACAGATAGAAGCATTGACTCAAAAGACCACCTATGATAAACTGAAAAGCGTGACAGGCAGGTAGTATGGAGCGTCTAAATAGGCATAACGAATGTTAGTGGAAAGCTAGAAGATGGAACGTTAGTGAATATAGAAGTTAAGCTGTTAAATCAGGGGATATGGCGGATAGGGATTTGTTTTGAGGGTTATACAAGGAGTATAGGTTAACGAATAGGTTAGAGATACATTTGCAGAGATAAAGGAGTTGCATTGAAGTAATGTCTGATATAGATAACGAAATATTAAAAGAGTTGCAAGATGTTAAGGGGCGCTTATCTGGCGTTCAGCAGGCGTTGCAGTTGCAGCGCGTGCAGCAGTCTATGGCTAGCTCAAAGCTGGCGCAGCTTGAGATGTTTGTTGAAAAAACCACCCCGATGGGCTATATGCGCGCACTTGAACTGCATCTTGCCGACCATTGCAACTTCAGCTGTAGTGGCTGTTCCCACTATTCGCCTCTCGCGGAGGAGTCTTTTGCTGATATAGCCGAGTTTGAGCGTGATTTAACACGTCTTGCGGAGTTAAATGGTGGCTACATAGGCGAGATGCGTCTTATGGGTGGTGAGCCACTACTGCACCCTAATATAACGCCATTTTTTGAGGTATCGCGCAGATTGTTTCCCGATAGCGACATATTGCTAGTGACGAACGGCGCACTGCTAATGAAACAGGATAACAATTTTTGGGATGCTATTAAACAGAATAGAATAATATTATCGCCTACTAAGTATCCTACAATAGATTGGGGAAAGATAGAGGCGTATGCGAATAGGTTTGGCGTGCAGCTGAAATATTTTGAGCAGACGGATAAGAGCAAGAAGGAGTCGCATTATTATCCTATAGATATATCGGGTGGACAACCTGCGCCAGCAAGTTTTTTAAGGTGCAAGATGGCGAATGGTATCTGTCCGCTCTTGCAGCATGGCAAGTTGTACCCGTGTTCACCAGCCGCAAATATACGTCACTTCAATAAATATTTTAATAAATCTTTATCTATCACTGAACTTGACTATTTAGATATATACAAGGTTGGCAGTCTTAGCGAGATATTAAACTTTTTTGCTAGACCAGTGCCATTTTGCCGATATTGTGCTACAACCAAACAACGCAGTTTAGGCGCATTCAAGATGGGTGCGCGTGATATAAACGAGTGGATATTGCAAGGTGATGAACAATAAATTATGAATAGTGAACCGTTAATATCAGTTGGCATCCCTACATACAATAATGCCGCCTACATCAGGCAGGCGATAGATAGTATCTTATCGCAAGGGTATGAGAATATAGAAATTGTTGTAGCGGACAGCTCAACTGATGGGACGAAAGCTATTGTTGAGGGCTACAATAACAAGAAGCTTAAATATTTTTTTCAAGAGAAACAGGGTTTGTTCGCCGCGCGCAACTTGTGTGTTGAGAAAGCTAGCGGCAGCTTAATGGCTTGGCTTGATGGTGATGACTACTATGAGGCGGGCAAGCTGTGCGCCCAGCTGGAATATATGAGAGAACGTCCCGATTGCGAAATCGTATTTACAAGGTATAAAAACTTTTTAGAGGACGAGTCTATGAGCAGTTTAGCTGGTGTTCAGCGGGAAATTAGTTTTGAAAAGAGCAATAGGTATTATCTAAACACCTCTTTGACTAAAAGGGCAACTCTTGATAAGATGGGCGTGTTTATCGGCAGGCAGGGGCTTGCTGAAGATATTGATATGACCTCGCGTATGAAGGTGTCGGGTGTAGAGCTTAACCATTTGATAGATAATGTTTATTACCATAGGCGTATTCGCAAGGGGATGATGACGCTTGCGGGCGATTATTCGTTAAGAGAAAGCTATTTGGCGGTGATGGGCAACCTGCGCAAAGGAATTGTGGCAAAGAATGCAAAATAATATTTTAATCACTGGCGGGGCGGGCTTTATAGGTAGCTACCTTGCGGATGAACTTGTCAAAACGGCCGGTCGCGTAGTTGTAGTTGATAATCTCTCGCTTGGGCGTGAGGCGAACCTGTCATCTGCGCTTAAATCAGGCAAATGTGAACTGGTGGTTGGGGATATACTAGACAAGACGTTACTATCAGATGTTTTTTATAAACATAGTTTTGATGTGGTTTTTCATCTAGCCGCTAATTCTGATGTTGCTAGTTCCACCGCAAACCCTGCTATTGATAAAGATAATACATTTTTAACTACCTATGAGGTGCTGAACGCAATGCGGATACACAATGTTAAACGCATAGTGTTTGCCTCTTCGTCAGCGGTGTATGGCGATGCAGGCGGTATGCCGCTGGGTGAAGACTATGCACCGCTATTGCCCGCCTCTCACTACGGGGCGGCGAAGCTAGCATCGGAGGCATTTATATCAAGTTTCGTTGAAAACTATGGTTTTCAGGCGTGGTTTGCGCGGTTTCCCAATGTATGCGGGGGGCGGGCGACACATGGCGTTCTATACGATTTTATAAATAAATTGCGCAAGAACCCCTCTGAACTTGAGGTGCTGGGGGACGGCACACAACGCAAGCCTTATCTATACGTTCAAGAACTCGTAGAAGCTATGTTATACATATATAAACACTCTGACGCTCAAATTAATTTATTTAATATTGGCGGTGTAGGGGAAACGTCCGTATCGGAGATTGCCGAGATGCTCGTTGCTAAACTGGGGCTTTCTGCTACTATCCGTTATGGCAGTGGTGCGCGTGGCTGGGTAGGGGATGTGCCTAAGTTTGCCTATAAACTTGATAAGCTCAATGCGCTTGGTTGGCGTGCTAAATTGTCATCAACTGAGGCGGTGAGTTATGCCATAGATGCCCTTATCAGAGGCGCGTAATGGGCAAGAAAGATACCCCTTTAATATCTGTAATAATACCCACAAAGAACGCGTCAAAATATATTAAAGAGGCACTCACTTGCCTTTTGGAGCAAGATTTGAGTTTTGAGGTTGTCGTTGTGGATAGTTCTACAGATGGCACGGCTACTATAGCTAAAGAACTAGGGGCAGTTGTTATTGAAACGCCCGCAAACGACGTAGAGGCTAGGAATATCGGGCTAGAGCGCGCGACTGGCGAGTATATAATGTTTTTAGACGGCGATGATGTGGTAAATGATGGGGCGATTGCTACAATGCTGAGTGAACTGACTAATGATACTGCTCTGCAAATGGTGTCGTGTATGGTGAAAGATTTTTTTTCGCCTGAGCTTACAAAAGACGAGCTAGGCGATGTAGCTATAAAGGCGGAACCATATTATGGACTCCTCACAGGGGCGGTCATGATAAGGCGTGGGCTGTTTGATACACTAGGCAAGTTTGATGTTAACTTCTCTGCAGCTGGCGGTGTAGCGTGGCTCTTAAAGGCACAAGACAGTGGTGTTAAGCATAAAAAATTGCCTATTGTAGCTACTAATAGGCGCATACATACCAGCAACTATGGCAGAACTCAGCGGGACAATGAGTTTAAGAACTATGCAAACATACTGCGCGGGCGCATAAAGCGGGGCTAAACTAGGTGCAGTTAGTTATATTAGCCGGTGGCAAGGGGACGCGTCTAGGGCTTACTGATGTGCCTAAACCTATGGCAGAGGTAGCAGGCAAACCACTCTTGGAATGGCAGATTGAACTTGCTCGCCGCTACAATATAAGAGATATATTCATACTATCAGGCTATCTATCTAATGTAATCGTAGATTATTTCGGAGACGGCTCTAAATGGGGCGTCAATATAAAACATATCATTGAGGAAACACCACTAGGCACTGCGGGCGGGCTGCGGCTGATAAAAGACGAACTAAAAGAGCGGTTTTTAGTGTTTTATGGTGATATTGTAATGGATTTTGACATAGATGTGTTTATAGACTTTGATAGACAGGATGTGGCTAGCTATGGAACATTGCTAGTCCACCCAAACAGCCACCCCTACGATAGCGATTTGCTAGATGTTGATAAAGACAGTTACGTGACGGGTTTAATACCTAAAACGCGTCCTGCGGGTGGTGTTTATAACAACCTAGTTAATGCGGCAGTTTATATATTGTCCCCTAAAATACTTGGCTTTATAGCCGATGATACCTTATCAGATTTCGGCAAAGACATATTCCCTGCACTGCTAGCAGCAAATAAGCAGTTGAGGGCATACCGCACGGCGGAATATGTTATGGATATGGGAACAAAAGAGCGGCTAGAGAAAGCGACTAATGCCATTGCAAGCGGGCATGTAGCTAGGCTTAACAGACAAAATAAGCGTTCAGCAGTATTTTTAGACAGAGACGGAGTAATCAATAAAGATTTAGATACTGATATATCTTATAATAATTTTGAGCTACTGCCTAATGCGGCGAAAGCTATAGCACTAATCAACAATAGCGGCTATCTGTGCATAGTTGTCACTAACCAACCGTTCCTTGCAAAAGGCTTTTTAACCTTTGAAGAGCTAGCTCGTATACACAAAAAGATGGAAACGTTACTAGGCGTTGAGAGGGCATATATTGATGCAATTTACTACTGTCCGCACCATCCAGAGCGCGGTTTTTCGGGAGAGGTGGCAGAACTAAAAATTGATTGTGAATGCCGCAAACCTAAAGCGGGGATGTTATTTGCGGCACAGCGCGATTATAATATAGACTTGCACAACTCATGGCTCATTGGCGATAGGGATGCCGACATTCAGGCGGGCAGAACGGCAGGCTGTCAATGCATACTTGTAGATAATGAAAAAATAGATATACTAAATGCGGTTCACTATATATTGGAGGTTGCGGGTGATAATAACCAAAACACCGTTTAGGGTAAGCTTTGCAGGGGGCGGTAGCGATATCGCTAGCTATTATGAACGCTTCGGCGGTTGCGTGCTAAGCGTAACCATTAACAAGCACATCTATCTGTCTATGCACCCGTATTTCTTTGACGACGGCTATCTGATAAAATATTCTAAAACGGAGCAGGTAATGGACGTTGATAAGATAGAGCACCGTATTATTAGGGAAATATTTAGACAATATGGTATTAAAGGAGTAGATTTCAACTCCACTGCTGATATACCAGCAGGCACAGGCTTGGCATCGTCATCAGCGTTCACCTGCGGGCTACTTCATCTATGTAATGCCTATACGGGCAAATATATTGATAAAGAAGAGATAGCGCAACAGGCTTGCAATATAGAAATAGATATATTGAAAGAACCGATTGGCAAGCAAGACCAGTATGCTTGTGCTTGTGGCGGGTTGAATTTTATAGAGTTTGAACCGAACGGCAACGTTAACGTGGAACGGGTGTTCCTTAACATTGATACGTATCGCGCACTAGAACAAAACTTGATGTTATTCTATACTGGCAAAGCACGGGATGCGGGCACTATCCTGAGCGAACAAGCAAAGAATGTCGCCAGCGATAAAGCTAAGGAAGAGAACCTGCACAAGATGGTAGGACTAGCAAAACAACTACGACTAGAGCTATTGCACGATAATATAGATGCCAGATGAACATCAACTATGTGAAGATATGAGCGGGGTACGAGTTGGTGGCAAGCCTTGTAGACTAAATCTGTTATATTATCTTGAACAGCGTTTATTCTATTCTTAATCTCTTGAACCTGCCGTTCAGCAACCTTCTTTTTGCTAACTAACTTTATCTTTAATCCTAGTATATGCAGAGTAGTCAGTGCTCCCTCACGGCGCACTGAGAATAGCCTATCTAATAGACTCATATATTTACCACCCTCATAACAATATGGTTCAGAACTAGATGCAAATCTTCCGTCAGTTGCATATCGTTCACGTCTATATGAACTGAATGTTGCGCCAGTTGTTTGAGCTTGCCACCATTGTAGCCCGATAGCCCTACAGTTAGCCCGTCATTGGAATTAGCGAACTCTATTGCTTTCAAGACATTTTTAGAGTTGCCACTACCTGATATTCCGATTACTAAATCGCCCTTATTAAAGAAGTTTTTTAGCTGTTCTACAAATATATCATCATAGCTGACATCATTAGCATAAGCCATTACCGTAGCAACATTGTCGTTCAGGCAGATAAACTTAAAGCCCTTTTTATCAGCCACACGCGCCCCTTTGTTCAAATCACAGCAGATATGCGATGCGGTCGCCGCACTACCGCCATTACCCATCACAAAGATTTGTCGCCCCTCGTCTCGCGCCCTTGCGAGCAAGGCAACGAAGTTGTTCACGGAACTTACATCAAGTATTTCTATAACACTCGTAAGTCGCCTCAAGTAGTCTTGTATCGCAGCCTTATACATTTTTATACATTCCTTAAACGCTCCCCTGTGCAGACCTGTTGTAATATACAACAGACGTCCCCTTATTGTCAAAAGAAAAATTCAGTTGCTTAGCACCCAGCTGTTCTAATTTAGCGCGAACACCAACCTGTTTGTCGGGCTTTGTGTAGAGCAACAAAAATCCGCCTCCGCCAGCACCCAATAGCTTACCCCCCATCGCCCCAGCTTTGAGTGCCACATTATAGCAGTCATCTATATAGCCAGTTGATATGCTGGACGCAAGCTCTTTTTTATATAACCAGTATGCTTGTGCTTGTGGCGGGTTGAATTTTATAGAGTTTGAACCGAACGGCAACGTTAACGTGGAACGGGTGTTCCTTAACATTGATACGTATCGCGCACTAGAACAAAACTTGATGTTATT
>BNUJ01000024.1 GCA_025997275.1 Deferribacterales bacterium | reverse complement strand
GTTGTGTAGCGTGAGGGTGAGTCGCCCCCCTTATGGACGATGTCGCACAGTCGCCTACGATGTTAAGACGTTGACAAATTACTCCCCTTTTATTTCTTTTATAATTTCGTCTATCACTCGCCTGTTCTCAGCAATCTCTTCAGCCGTTATTACAGCAGACCTTTTATCTATATCTTTATCCCAATGGCTAAAATCAATACCAGCCAATGGAGTGCTTAATCCCTTTGGTTTGGCAAAGTCCCCATCTCGTTCATAGTCTATATAACTATATTGTTTTACTGCATAGCCACATATAGCGTTAGCAAAACTAAAATCTAATTTCTCTGAAATACGATTTTTTTTCATGTCTCTATATGCCGCAAAACCATCCTTAACAAATAATGATAGTGATATATTTTTCTTGTTGGCATCAAAAACTTTCATTGTTAACCAAGCCTTGATGAGCTGTTCATGCGTAATTTTTTCACTTGGCTTTTCTTCCAAGAGACCTTCTCCTTTAACTTTAGATTTAACTTGCTCATCCATATAACTTATCAAATCACTATCTGTCTTATTCAATAAAACTTTATACTCAAGCTTAAACAGGTTTCCCAAAGATTCTCTCGTTGTTGGCTCCGAAAAGAAAACCCCTTCAATAACATCTAGTCTCACTCGCTTAATTTTTTCAATATTGTTACACTTTATCACTAACAACCTAAACAGTCTAAACAGGTTAGACAGCTGAGGGTTTGCTTTAGCATCATCCTCATCTTTTATCACATTTTGAAGCTTGCAATGCCTATCATACACCGCTTGTAACTTATTAAAGTCAACATCCGCCGAATTAGACAAGACTGTTTCAAGTAAAAACGTTAAATCGCCCTCAAATAGCTCGTCATCTTCTCTAGCTTCTATATCAGCCTTATTTTTCAACTTCAACTCACGGACAAGTTTGTCCCATTCGCTGAACCACCTTTCAGCGACATTATTGTCAGCATCTTTTTCTTTATGCCATTTAATTTTAGCATTGGTGTCATTAAAAGTTAAAACATCATCAGCCTTGCCTTTTTTATCTACTACACAATCTATGATTTTCAATATATTGCGCCAGTCAACGGCATTACCTTGCCTATATGACAACAAATCGTCAAACCAATTTTTTCTCAAACGGCGGAAGAACAAACGGTGTGCCTCTTTGTCGTTCGGAAAACAAACCATATAGTGCAACATAGGCAAAAGCAACCTTGTTTGCTCATCTTTGGTAAGTTGCCTAACTTTTTCAATATCCTTATTGCAAATCCTTTTAAGCAATGACCTATAAGAATCATTCCCTATATATTCTGACAGCTTTTTTAGCTGTTCAAAATATTTGTCTATGTCATCTACTAATGCTACCTTGTCCAAGTCTTTTCGCTTGAAATATTGCATAGACTTTTTATCCGCAATATCAACTCCCTCTTTAATCTGCCAATACCAACCAAAGAAATCCTCTAGCCCATTATCAGCCGTTTCTTCTCCAGCCAGCCTATTATTCCAAAACCAATGCTCCCACTTTTCCCATACTGCACTATATGTTTTTATATTCTCCTCATTCAATTCGCCCAGCAATAGTGGCTTTATGTTCTCACTACCAGACAAGGGTTCGCCTGTGGTATTGATAATTACAAATGTTTCCTCGCCATTTTCCTTGCTCCCCATATCATAAAATATGACGTTAATCTTTTCCAGAATAAAACCAGCAAAACAATCGGCAAAATTTGGCTTATCATTTAATTTCTTTTCTATGCTAGTTAGCGCACCAAGCATACTCTGAACAGAGGGGTCTTGCTCATACTCGTTGAAATACCAGTCTTGCCCTTTTATGTCTTTAACGCTAGCTATACCTTCTTTTAGAAAAAATTCATGCACAACATCTTCTAAAAAATTCAACGTGCTTTCCCGTATAGCATACTTCAGACGTGGCGATTTCAGACGTGGCGATTCTGGTTCGCCGCAAATGAGCGAATTCTTTATCCTTTGTTTGGTATTTTGTTCACTAGCATTGCGGTATAACATACCCAACAATAAGTAGAGGGTAGTAATACGTTGCTGTCCATCGCATAAATATACCTCATCATTCTTATCCTCGTAATATCCGTAAATCAAGCCCAACGTAGCGGTTTCTGATTTAGCTTCTTTTAGCTCTATTAAATTGTCTATAAAACCTGAAACTAATTCTCTATAGTTCCCTTTATTAGTTCCATCGCCCGACCAAGCTTCGCTACCCCAGCAGTAGTCACGTTGCATATCAGGGATAACTATTACCATATCCTCTGAGAAAATTTCAGATAAAGAATATTCCTTACTACTATTCAATTTTTTTGTCATAATATTTAGCCCTCCATTCCATATCCATAATCTTTTCTAAATCTATCCAAGAAAGCCTTTTTATTTTCTTGAATCTCTTTCACGCCCCAGCTAGATTTTGCAAAAACAGAAATCGTATGCAATAAATTCCTGCTCTTAAATTCTTTTTCAAGGTTGAAATATTTGGCTTTTTTGTCCTCAAATGCCTCATTTCCAAATGAGGAGTTCTCATTTTTATATAGAAACAGCAAATTGCCGATGCAATGCTCACTGCCAATGCCATTAAAGTCAGCCCTATCTAGCATATCTTTCTCTTGTGGTGGCTCCATCGGCTTGTTATCGTCATCGCCACGATAATACTTCCCATCATCTTTTTTGTAATACACCTTGCTTTTCGGCAAAATATGCTCTAATGACTTATCATCCCAAATAGAAAAATCAAACTTCTGCCCCTCGTTATTGTTCAATTTATTGTATTCTTCAACATTAAGCCTTAAAAGCTGCCAAAACGCCCACTTGTCATATACATCTACACCATAGACAAAATTATCATCAAGAGCATTAAGCACCTCACTTGCCCTATATTCTTTAGTTTCTTCACTAGCTTTGAGTTCCTCAGCTTTTGTTATTTGTCTATGTGTTGCATCCGCCAATCTCCATTTTGCATAACATTTAAGGCTCTCTTTATCCTTTTTCTTGTCAATAAAGTATGATATTATATCATATTTATCATATTTATCATTAGCGACTAGTGCCATTCCAAGAGAGTTATAGATAATCGGGTCGTTAAATATATCCTCAAAGGATTTTTGATATTGACGTAATACCTTAAAAATTTCATTAGCTTTATTATCTCCTGCAATTAAAGACTTAAACCCGTCAAAGGTTAGTTCACGTTCACCGCTAGACTCCGGTAGCGACCGATAATAATAATCAATCAATAAGCCCATAGGCTCATGAGTGCCAACTCCGAAAAAATCCTTAACGTCTTCTCTGTTCCACCAGTATAGCCATTTATCCCACTCGTGGGCATATCTGCGCCTTAAACTACTTTCTGGTAGATTCCGCAATAGTTCCGCCTTTATCAGTTCCACAGGCAACATCTTTGCCTTGTTGCCGTTCATCATACTGAACGTCTTGACTGCTTGTGCCGCCTCTATTTTGATATATAACAGTTTTACATTATCAAGAACATAGGAGAGAAACTTTTCTTTATCTATATTTGCCACCTTATGTTCTATCTGCTCAATGGCTTTTTTGAAGTAATAAACGTCTTGAAATTCATCGCTATCGCACGCTTTACCCGATTTTAGCTCGCTTATATATTTTCCAGCTTCAGCTCTAACTAGATATTTTAGCTCCATTTCCTTGAATAGGTTGTTATTTTTATCCAACACATACAGCAAGAAATAGAACGTAGTCGTGCGCTGTTGACCATCAACTATAACAACTTCCGTTTCGTTCTCTTTCTCATACACTGTAATTCCCTGTACAAAATAATCCTTTTTATCCTCTTTATGCGCTGAAATCATATCAGTCATTAGTTTCTCAACACCAGATGGCTCATTATTGTGCTTTACTGCCCACTTGTAGCCACGTTGATAGTTGGGTATCGTAAAATTTTTCTTCTTCAAATAACTGCGCAGACGGATTATGCTACTACCCTTTGCCATAACACTCCCCCTTAAAAAAGTAATTAGACTATACCATACTACCCCCCCCCCGTATGTCAACACTTTTTTGCAAAAAATAAAAAGATGTGGGGGTGCGGGTCACCCCACAGAGTGCAGGGGACTTTGCACAGAGTGCAGGAAACTTTGTGCGGAGTTGAGCATAAAGTCCCCCCCCGCTTGCATCTACAGGATATATGTTTTATTGAAGTCAACAATGTCCTTGCTTTTAGCCCGTTGTTCCTCACGGAGCATTTCCACTAGTTCGCTATGTTGTGTTATCTGCATAATATCAGCCTTGTTTGCTACTACGGCAAAGTCGCCCGGTGCTAGGTAGTCAAGCCCCTTTAAGGACACGTCACAATCACTGCCGAAGAAGTGCTTGAAGGCAACCGCCACTTGTGCTGTTTTTAGATAGTTATACTTTACCTTGAACGTGAACCTGCGGAGAGAGGCACTATCAAGCCCGTCCATTAGGTTAGTGGTGCATACAAAGGGCAGTGGGTGCGACTCCATCTGCGTCAACATTTCGTTGACCCTTGACACCTCCCAACTACGTTGAGCATCCCGCCTATCATGTAGGAAGCTATCCGCCTCATCAAAGATTAGCAGTTTGTTATCCTCTAAAGCATCACTAAACGCCTCAGCAATATTCTTTTCCGTTTCCCCTACATACATACCCAATAGGTCAGATGCCCGTTTATGCAACACCCTCATATTGAGTTTCTCTGCCAAATAACGTGCGTAGGCTGATTTACCCGTGCCAGGTGCCCCGTATAGGCACATTGAGAATGGTTTAACCTTGCCACTGGTGAGCTGTCTTGCCAGCTGTTCTAGGTCTGTGCTACAATTTAGCAGCTCTGATGTGAACTGCACATCGCCCTCTTTCTTGCTTTTAGGGCTATGACCTAATGAGGCTTTTTGTAGTGCATTTATCGTTTGTTCAATCCCTTCTTGGCTATCCATTAGCACAGAGGCTTTTAGTGCGCTGTCTATTATAGCGGGGGCGATGTCGTATCTTTTAGACAATTCGTCTATACGTTCATCAGCAAGATGCACGCTGTGTTTCTTAGCAGACGACTTCCAAATACTGGCTAAAGCTCTTTCATCAGGCTTTTTCATTTTCAGCGCATAGGTGAATCGTCTAATATAGGCTTTATCCACCCACTTTATATTGTTGCTTATCCAGATGACTGGCGTCTCGTTATTCTCCAACATTCGGTTGAAAAAGACTTTAGCATCGTATTTATGACTAACAAAAGGGTTTTGATAAAAAGCATCCTCCGCCTCATCAAATAACAGTAAGGTGTTTTTATCTGTCCGCAGAACGTTTTGAGCAATAGCAAGCTCGCCCAGTCGTTCGTGTTGGTTGCCCTCTGTGCTCTCCTCTGACAGTGAGTAAAGCTCAGCACCAAGCTCATGTGCCAGTGCCTTTGTCAGCTCGGTTTTGCCCGTGCCAGGGACGCCATATAGCAGGATATTAACGCCCCTCATCCGCTTTTTCAGCGCGGCAGAGAGAATAGACTTGGCATTGCCCACCTCTTTAGCTATATAGTCAAAGTGATTGACTGACAATGTAGCCTTTGCGGGCTTGCCAAGTATAAACCGCTTTATCTCACTTATGCTGTGGCAGGGGGATTTAATTACCCTATCAAAAAAGTCGCTAACCTGAATATGGTGAATGTCATTAAGTAATCCGCCTGTTTTAAGCTCGCTCTTTGAGGATAGACTCTGCTTTACGCTGTCCACAGAAACACCCACAAGATTAGCTATAAATTCGTAATACCTATGCTCTGCCATACTATCGCCTACAATGCAGTTATAAATATCTTGAACCATTGGCAGTGTTATGGTGTATATCGTGAATGCCAGCAATTCTTTGTGTTGCGGGGCAACACCGAACAGAACAAAGATATTCTGCACCTTTTTATCGTGCTTTATGTGGCTAGGCACAGCCATTTTTGCAATAAGTTTGCGCATCGTCTCAATATTTTTAGGCAAATGTTCTTCGCTCCTATTCTCTGCAAGAGTGGCTATAGATTCCCAGCTAGTATTTGCAATATCAAGCTCCGCCTTGCCTCTGCTATCCCATACATTACTAAAATTCTGAATGCCCAGTAGCTTCAACGCACTTTTGTCCAGCCAAGCAAATAGTTTATGCTCTAGCTCCGCTGGGATAGGAGTATTCAGCAGGTTGTTGATGTAGTAGAGTGCCGCCTTAGCCTCGTTAGTTTGCCGAACGTATATGCAACCCACTTGATTATTAGGGACGTAGCCAAGCGATGCCCGTTGCAGGGAGTCAATAGTCCGCTCTATCACACTGCTATTCTTTACCAGTGCAGATGTTTTTAGTGCGCTGTCTATTATAGCGGGGGCGATGTCGTATCTTTTAGACAATTCGTCTATACGTTCATCAGCAAGGTGTATCTGATATTTCGTGGCAGATGTTCTCCAAATGCTCGCTAATGCCTTTTCATCAGGCTTCTTCACATGCAACGCATAAGTGAACCGCCGTATGTAGGCTTTGTCCAAACCCTCTATATTATTACTTATCCAGAATACTGGTGTCTCGTTGTTCTCCAACATTCTATTGAAATAGAGCTTGGAGTTTTGTTTATGGGGTTTTTGCGGGTCTTGCTCCTTCTCGGGGCGGAATACGTCTTCCGCCTCGTCAAATAACAATATAGTTTCTTTATCCGAGCGCAGGACGGTCTGAGCTAGGGCAAGCTCCGCTAGTCGCTCCTGTTTTTCGCCGTTCGGGTTATTCTCTGACACTGAGTAGAGTTCAGCCTTTACTTCGCCAGCTAGCACTTTTGCCAGTTCTGTTTTGCCCGTGCCAGGGACACCATATAGCAGGATATTAACGCCCTTCGTCCGCTCTTTCAGCGAAGTAGAGAGGATAGCCCTTATCGTGTTGACATCATCAGCCATATAGTCAAACTGGTCGCTCGTAAGGCTTGCCTTTGCGGACTTGCCCAAGATAAACTGCTTTATCGCGCCTGCAGTCTTGCAGTTGGACTTCAACACTCGCTCAAAAAAGTCCGTGACGGAAGTTCCCTGTGTGAGTAATCCTTTAGTTATAAGTTCGCTCTCCGCGGATAAACTACGTTTTACGTCTCTCAGAGAAACACCTACAGCATTAGCAAGACATCTCCACTGTTCTATTCCAGTAAGATAGCGATTAGCCACATAGTGGTCAAAAAGACTCGCAACTAGTGGCATTGCATCAGCGTATATCTTAAAGGCAAGCAGGTTTCTATTCTGCGGAGCTATATCAAACAAATCAAAGATATTTTGCACTTTCTTATCGTGCTTTAGTTTTCTATGCTCCCCCATTTTTGCAATGAGTTTGCGCATTGTGTCCATATTTTTAGGCAACTTATCAGCTGAAGCATTTTTCCGTAGAGTGGCTATTTTTTGCCAGCTAGCGTTTGCAATGTCAAGCTCCAAATTGCTATCCCAATGCCATACGTAATTAAAACGTCGCATTCCAATCAGCCTCAATGCGGACTTTTCCAGCCAATCAAGTAGGGCATCCTCGCACGGCAACGGCAGAGGCAAAATCTTGCTTAATATGTTGTTGACGTAGTAGAGTGCCGTCTTAACCTCGTTGGTTTGCCTAACGAACACCCCAGTGCCTCTATCCCCAGCAAAATCACTCATTCCTAAAGCCATAACACACCTCTTATAAAATGTTGTTATGACAGCATAGCACACACTTATGACAAAAATGGACGGAAGATGTTAAGAGGTTGACAACTCACTATTTTTGTTATAGTATCCCGTATTATGTCAGACAACAACCCCAACAGGGAATATAAGGATAGTGTCTTTACAAAATTGTTCTCTGAATAGGACAAGCTCGTTGAGCTATATAATGCCATATCAGGTGCGCATTACAACGTCTCAGACGGTGTTATAATCAACACACTAGATAGGGTTCTGTTTATGAATCGCCGTAACGATGTTTCATTTGTTATAGGGGACAAGTTAGTTGTCTTGATAGAGCACCAATCAACGATAAATGAAAATATGCCTTTACGACTATTGATATATATCGCTCGCATTTATGAAAAGCTCATAGATAGCAAAGCAATATATAGACATAGGATGTTGACAATTCCTCGCCCAGAGTTTATAGTGTTGTATAATGGCAATGATGATATACCCGATGAAAGCATAAAGAAACTATCTGCTCTGTTTGCCAAGGCAGGACTAGAGGATAAAGCCTTATTGGAGCTGGAAGTAAAGGTGCTGAATGTTAATAGTGGGCATAACAAAGACATATTGGGTAGTAGTAAGACACTAGGCGACTATGCAGAGTTCATAGAGGTAGTTAAACGGGAGACAAAGGGGATAAATAGTAGGGACAAGGGTGCATTAGCGGAGGCAATGGAAAGGGCAATAAGGGAATGTATAAGTAAGGGGATATTGAAGGATTTTTTAGTTGATAATTCAACGGAGGTAATGAACATGTTGACAGAAGAGTTTGACCTCAACGTGGCACAACAAGTTTGGCTAGAAGAAGGCGTTGAAATAGGCTTAGAGAGGGGCTTTGAGCGGGGACGCGAAAGAGAGAGACAGGAAATGTCTCATCGGCTTTTATCGCTTATTAGGAGCGGTAACGATATACACTCTGTGGAGACTATGCTTGAGAACATCTCTAAGTCCAACAAGGCAACAGCGATAGTATAAAAGAGTGGACGATGTCGCAATCGCCTGTGCGATTAAGGGACTGACAAGGGGGAATAAGAAAGGGGTAGGGGGCAAACCATTAAGGACACGTCACAAACACTTCCGAAGAAGTGCTTGAACGCAATCGCCTACGACATTAAAACACTAATAGAGGGAATGAGGGATAAAAGAGCAAGAATAGCGTAAATCAGCAAAGGTTATTGATTTACAACCTGTTTTATAGCCTCTTCAACCATCATATTTAAGGATATGCCACGTGTGGATGCCGTTAGTGCTGCTTTTCTGTGAAGTTCATTCCCTATCCGCACATTAAAAGAGCCTTTGAACGGCTTTTCGGGGTCTCTGCCACTTTGGGCGCAATGTTCAAGGTATTCGTCCACTGCATTGTGGAAGTCATCCTTAATAGCGTTCACGCTATCCCCTTCAAAGGATATGAGCGATTGAATGCCCATAACCCTGCCGTGAAAGACAGCGTCTTTCTCTGAAAAATCCACACTTCCCGTATAACCCTTATAGCTAAGATAGTTGCTCATACTAGCCCCCTTGCTTTCAACTTTTAGTTGCTATTTCCTAAAATCGCTTGCGTGGCATTACACATAAAAATAGCTATGCGTTTATATATTTTCCATCGCTTTCGCGGTTGATTTTTCCCGCTAGCTCCATCTCCATCAGCAATGCCGCTAGTTCGGAATAGCCAATATTCACCTTATCAACCAGTTCGTCTATTGTGAGTGGCTCTATCGCCAGCACTTTGCAGATGCGCCCAGTAGGGCTGTTGTCGTAGTTGTCAGTCTCTTCGGTGGGTTTTGCACTAATATCTATTAGGTGTCCGTATTCATTTAATATATCAAGTGCGTTTTCCGTTAGTTTTGCACCCATTTTAATTAGCTGATTTGTGGCATTATTGAGCGATAGCGGGAAGGTTGGCACAGCGAATACGTCTCTATTTTGCTCTACAGCTAGTTTTGCCGTCACCAACGAACCACTACGCTCGCTCGCCTCTACCACCAATACGCCACGTGAGAGTCCGCTGATAATTCTATTGCGTTTGGGGAAGTGAAATGGATGTGGGTCTGCATCTAGTGGAAGTTCACTGAGTATGCAACCGTCCTTGCAGGTATCGGCTACGTATTTTCTGTGTTTAGCAGGGTAAATATTTGCCAATCCGCTACCTAGCACTGCAACAGCACTGCCGCTAGCTTTAATTGTTGCTAAATGTGCGCTGATGTCTATCCCATAAGCAAAGCCACTTACGACTGTTGCACCTGCCACAGCAAGCCCAGTAGCAATCTTTGTGGCTATACGCTCGCCAGCCTTGCTGGTCATCCTCGCACCTACTATGGCTATGCATAGTTTTGACAGACAATCTAGGTTGCCTAGCGCATATAAGAGCGGAGGAGGCGTGGCAATTTCCCTTAATAGTTCTGGGTATTCGGGGCTTTCTAGTGTTATAAGCTCCCCACCTAGTGCTTTTAATCTATCATACTCTTCCTGCGCCTTTTTTATATCAATACTAGCGATAGTTAATGCATCGTTCATTGACAAGCCGAGTTGCATAAGCTTAGGGCTATCAGAGCCGACAAGCCCTGACAGCGTGCCGCGCTTGTTAAATATGCTCGCAATAGCCTTAGGCGCAAGAGCACTAGCTATGGCTATATAGCCTACTTTTAAGTCTGACATTACGGATGATTGTAGCCCAAAATGGCAGATTTTGCTAAGGGTTGTTTCCTGCAAACCTTTCATAAGCCTCCAGAGTATTTTGCATTAGCATTGCGATAGTCATTGGTCCCACCCCTTTAGGAACAGGAGTAATAGCAGATGCTACCTTGTTGACGCTTTCAAAATCCACATCGCCACACAGCTTGCCATCAGCAAGCCTGTTTATACCTACGTCTATCACAACTGCACCGGATTTTACGTATTCACGAGTAATCACATTTGGTTTGCCCACTGCGGCAATGAGTATATCCGCCTGCTTGCATAGCTCTTTCAAATCAGACGTCTTTGAATGGCATAATGCTACTGTAGCATCTGCCTGCAATAGCAGGTTTGCAATAGGTTTTCCCACTATGTTGCTGCGCCCAACAATGACCGCTAACTTTCCTGCGGGGTTTATATTATAGGTTTCTAACAGCTTCATTATGCCATAGGGGGTACATGGGATAAACTGCGGTGTGCCTATACTCAATAGCCCGACGTTGACAGGATGAAATCCGTCCACGTCCTTTTCGGGTGCTATTGCTATAGTTACACGCATTGCGTCAATGTGTGTTGGTAGCGGTAGCTGCACCAGTATGCCATGAATGCTGTCATCGGCGTTATGTTCAGCTATTTTTGCTATTAGCTGTGCTTCTGTGGTGTCTTGAGGCAGACGTTCTACAATAGAACGGATACCGACAAGCTCAGTTGCTCGCTCTTTGCCAGCAACGTATACTTTGCTGGCGGGATTATCCCCTACAATAAAGACCGCCAGCGTGGGCACGCTACCATTTTTGAGTTTATAGGTAGCGAGCTTTTCGGCAATGGTCGTTTTAATATTAGCTGCAACAGCCTGTCCGTCAATCAATGTGAACATAGGCGAATTGTAAATGAAATTAGCATGTTTTGCTAGGGGCAAATTATTTAGTTTAACTCTTGTCTTTTTGCTTATGTTGGTGTATTATTCCCAGTCATGGAAAAATCTTTATCTACCACAGTTATTGCCGTTAAGCGTGGCGGAATCACAGCTATGGCAGCTGACGGGCAGGTCACGCTAGGCAATACTGTTATGAAGGGAAACGCCCGCAAGGTTAGACTACTAGCTGATGGGAAGATTATGGCAGGCTTTGCAGGCAGTGCCGCAGATGCTTTTGCTTTGCTAGACCGCTTTGAGACTAAACTGCAAGAGCACGGCAATATATTGTTCCGTTCTGTGCTTGCTTTAGCTAAAGACTGGCGCACCGATAGGTATCTACGCCACCTAGAAGCGGTAATGCTAGTGGCAGATGCCAAGCAAATCTTTTTGCTATCAGGCACGGGCGATGTTATAGAGCCTGATGAGGGTATTATCGCTATAGGCTCTGGCGGTTCTTATGCCCATGCTGCGGCAAAGGCATTGCTTGAGAACACCAAAATGTCAGCTGAACAGATTGCTGAAAAGGCACTAAACATAGCGGCTGATATATGCATATACACCAACCATAGTATAAAAATAGAGGTAATCAGTGAATAATCTAACGCCAAGACAGGTAGTAGCCGAGCTTGATAAATATATCATCGGTCAAAATGCAGCAAAGAAAGCTGTGGCAATATCTCTCCGCAACAGATGGCGCAGATTGCAGCTTGCTGAAAAGCTACAAGACGAAGTAACCCCTAAAAATATCATAATGATAGGTGCTACGGGTGTCGGCAAGACAGAGGTTGCCCGCAGGCTGGCAAAACTCACGGGGTCGCCGTTTATAAAGGTTGAGGCTAGCAAGTTCACTGAGGTGGGTTATGTTGGGCGCGATGTAGAGTCAATGATACGCGACCTTACGGAAACGTCTATCTCGCTGGTGCGTGAGGAGATGAACAATTCAGTATCCGATGGTTTGGCAAGCAATGTTGAGGAGCGGTTACTAGATTTATTGTTGCCTCCGCAGTCGGTGTCATTGGCTGTAAATAAACCAGTTTCGAGCAAAAAGAAGGTTGGCAAGGCTAATACTAATAGTGTCATGGTCAACTCGTCTGGCGATGAAACTCCTAACGTTGCGGGAACTATGTCTGCCACCCGTGAGAAGTTGCGCAAAATGTTGCGCGCGGGCAAGTTAGAGGATAGCGAGGTTGATATTGTTGTGGAGGACAGCGGTCCGCATATAGAGGTGTTTACCAATATGGGTTTGGAGGAAGTTGGGTTTAATATTCAAGATATGATGAAAAATATGATGCCTAGCAAAAAGAAGTCTCGTAAAGTGCCCATTAAAGAGGCGCGTAGCATAGTAGAGCAGCAGGAACGTGCTAAAATGATTGATTTTGAAGATGTCCGCACCACAGCAATCAAGCGTGTAGAGGAACAGGGCATAGTATTCCTTGATGAGATAGATAAAATTTGCCAGTCGGCTGGTATTAAAGGGGACTCTGTATCACGTGAGGGGGTGCAGCGTGATTTGTTGCCAATAGTAGAAGGTTCAACGGTAATGACTAAGTATGGTATGGTAAAGACCGACCATATTTTATTTATTGCGGCGGGTGCATTTTCTGCATCAAAGCCGAGTGATTTATTGCCAGAGTTGCAGGGGCGTTTTCCTATACGGGTGGAGCTTGACAATTTGACCAAAGACGATTTCATTCGCATATTGAAGGAGCCTGAAAACTCGCTTACGGGACAATACGTATCGCTATTGCAGCAGGACGGAGTGGATTTGAAATTTACCGATGACGGCATTCAAGCGGTGGCGGAGATGGCGTTTGAGATGAACCAAAATGTTGAAAACATCGGCGCAAGGAGATTGCATACACTTATGGAAAAGACTCTTGAAGATGTTGCCTATGATGCCCCTGAAGTTGTCAGTGGCAAGGTTGTTGTCAATCGTAAATACGTTAGTAGCCGTTTAGAAAAACTAGTCCGCGATAAACAGTCGCGCGAATATATATTGTGATTGATATGTTAAAGAAAATACTTATTGTTTTACAGTTCACATTATTTGCTAGTCAAGTTTTTGCGGCGAGCGAAGCTGCTACGGCGTTGCGCAGCCTAGTGTCGTATTTTCGCGCTATGAATGGCATAGTTGTTAGTTCTAGTAGTGGCGAAGTCACTACCGATTTAGGTGAGAATAGGAAAACCGCAGAAGGGCTGACATTGTCTGTTGTGCGGAATGGAGAGGCTATAGTCCACCCTGTAACGGGCAAGGTGCTTGGCTACAAACAGGCAGATATAGGCAAGATTACCATAAAGAGTGTTCATCCAGAGTATAGCACGGCTAAATTGTTATCTGGCAAGCTACCTCAGGCAAAAGATAAAGTATTATTCTCGTTGCCGCTGAATGTGCGTTTCGTTTTGAATGGGCTTGATAAAGAGAGTGAGGAGGATGTTGAGGCTTTAATCAAAGGGGAGCAGCTATTTAATGTTAGTTCGGATAATAATAGCGATTATGTAATTAAGATAGATAAATTGAGCGGTATTACCACCTGCAATGTGACGCAAAAGGATGGCAAGGTAATCTATTCTACCTCTGTGAGCAGTGAAGATGGGATACTCCTTGATAGTTCGTGGTTTATAAATGACACGAGCCTGTCGTTAGCGGGCAACTACAGGGCGTTGGCGGTGGGCAGGTTTGTCAGGGGTGACAGCAAGCTATACGTTGCAGTTGCACAGCCAAAGAGCGTTGTTATCCTTGATTTGCAGAGCTTAAAGCAGGTTGGTGAGCTGGGTGGTAAATTCCAGCAGATTGTTTCCCTTGACGCGTTAGATATGGACGGGGACGGCGTTGATGAAATATTTATATCAAATATATATAGGGACAGCTACTCGTCTTCATCTGTTTATCAGCACGATGGGCAAAGCTATAAGCTAGTTCAGGGTGACATAGACTTTTTAATGCGGAGTTATAGCGTTTCAGGTAGCAAACGCAGGTTGCTAGCTCAGCAGCTCAATAATGATGGAGGCTATAGGGGAGATATATTTGACGTAGCGTTTAAGAACGGCAAATATGTGTTGGGTGGTTCTGTTAATTTTACCACTGGCAAACAGCTTTTTGGCTATCTGCCAGTATCTGACAGCTTGTTTATAAACATTGCACAGAGCGGCAGGTTGTCTGTGGCTAGCCCTAAGGGTGCGGAATATGAGGCACCGGGCTATTACGGGGACACGTCTAATATGATTCGTCCTAACTTGCCTAGTGTAGAACGCAACGATGCACTTGCCGTATATGGTATGACTATTTACGTGCGTCCGCATATAGAGGTGTTGGATACAGGCACAGCAACCAAGTATTATATAATAGTCCGCAACGAGCAACGCACTAAGATGTTTGAGAATACGCAGATGTTTTCCAAATCGGGTTTTGCGGTATATAGCTATAACTTTTCCGCACTAGAGGCTATATCGGGCGTGTCAGGGCTACCACCTATTATAATGGATATTTGCACCTATACTGACGGCACAGATACATATCTATTAGTGCTGAATACTAAAGAGGGCTGGCTCAGCTCATCTAGCAGGCTAATTAGATATAAGCTGAATATGCCAGCACACTTAAAGGGCAAGAAATAGGGCAAGTATTTAAATTGACTTTTTTATAAGGTGTGGTGTAAGATAAGAAACACAGGGAGGTTAAAAATGCTAGACAATCTGATTGCTACGCCTATTTTTACAAGCACTAAAGAGTTTCTTGAAAAGAAACGCTCCCTTATTACTGAGGCTATAAATTTCCCAACGGGAACTTATGATTGTCCTCAAAAGATTGTTACGGCAAACTTTAGCACCGATAGAGAGGCTTACTTCTACAAACCGGGGAAGGAAACTCAACGCCGTAATCCTAATATATACGATATGAACCCCAACGTCGGCATTATTGGCGGTGTTAGCGAGACAGCAAGGTGGGCATTCCAGCAATTATGGGAATACCTTATAAAAATCTCAATCATTCAGCAGGACACATTCAAAAAAGTTCTAGTTTTGCTGTATAGGCTATGTTTTCTCACTGACCATAAAGAAAACTCCACTGGCAACCTGCGCTATCAGCCCTCTAATGAGCTATTGGAGTATATAAAAAACATTCAAGACTTCGTCCTAACAGCTGGCTTTAGGGAAAAGTTCAACACTCAAGAACTTCCTCTGTTAGATTTCCTATATTTCGTTGACCTGCTGGCTTGGAACGAAGACGTGAAGTATCACGGAATAAAGGGGACGCCATATTTTGCCAACTACACTGAAAGCAAGACTGGACGGACGAATACGATTTTGTCCATAATAGGCGCACCGATACTTATTAGCGATTTTATACAAGATATAATATACAAAACTGCTAACAAAGGCGTCATAGACGTTCACTTAATCACGTCAACTATACAGAAATTCTCAAAAACACGTGGGTTATGTGTCCTCTCTAACGAGGAACTGCTAACACATCTTGCGCCATATTTAGTGGAGAAAGTATAATGAACACTCCACTGCTTAACCTGCAAGACAAAGTCTTTAATGAAGACGTAATGACAACACTATCCAAAATACCCGATAACTCTGTGGCTATGCTCTACGGAGACCCCGACTATAACGTGGGCATTAACTATGCTGGCGCAAAATATACCCAAAAGTGGAATGATTATATTGACTGGTATATCACGCTAACAAAGGAATGTATGCGGGTATTAAAACCAGATGGCAACCTGTTTATGTTGAACTACCCGAAACAAAATGCCTATTTGCGGGTGAAATACCTTGATAACAACGCGTATAATGTTTTTGACTACGTATGGGTGTATAACAGCAACGTTGGACACTCACCTAAAAAGTTCACAACGGCGCATCGCTCTGTGCTACACGCCACAAAATCGGAAAACAATAGTTTCTATAAAGAGCAGGTAGCTGTTCCATACCAAAACCCAAATGACAAAAGAATAAAACAAAATATTGCTAACGGCTCGGCTGGGCGTATGCCATACTCTTGG
>BNUJ01000023.1 GCA_025997275.1 Deferribacterales bacterium | reverse complement strand
TTCTGAGGTTGCACGGAAAAAAGTTGTTAGATTATCGGGTATCGTATCGCCTGATTGCACCTTGGTAAAAGATATTCCATTTTTTATTACTGGTTTTAAGGGTTAGTTAGAGATTAAAAGCTATTTTTAGCCTCCACTGGTGAGGAGAGAAATATCCAATGGTCTCTGACTGCCCTTAGAAAACCATCTGCGTTCACAGCGTAAGGATTACTTACAACATCCTAGTCCAGTCAAGTTATATAATCATTAAAAATAGGTTTTGACTGCACCTTATGGTTTGTGCTAAACTCTCGGCAAATATTGTAAAGGATGGCAATAATGTATTTAGAGAAGAATCTTAACGCCCTAGCCAAAAGGTATCCAGAATATGTAGAGCCTATTAGGAATGCACGCGAGACTGGACGCTATGTAATCTCAAAAACATCAGCTAACAATTACAATGTCTTTGATAAGAAAGTCGGTGCATATTTTTACAACAACGTTGACGCCCTGATGAGCGTGGATAAAGAGATTGATGCCCTGAATATCCGTCTGCCGCAGGTGTGTATATTTATTGGTTTCGGACTGGGCTACCACCTCATCGGCGCAGCAGCTAAATTTCAAACCCGTTCTATGGCGTTTGTTGTCTTTGAGGCAGACCCCGAAATATTGAAACTTGCCTTTACTCTCGGTGATTACTCCAACTTTATACCGCAACGCTCAATAGCTTTCTGCCTGTGCGGTATGCAGCCGCAGGCATATTATCCGCTAGTCTATGGCGCATTCACCGTCAACGGCAGGGTGGTGCAGTTTATGAAAACGATTAATATCATTACCTGTGCGACATCTTATTCCTCCAATAGGACGTACTATTCGCAGTGTATGGACGTGCTTAGACAGGCAAGTTCTAGTGCTGTGCTACTATATGGCAACGACCCCGACGACGCAATACTCGGCATACGTAATACATTCTACAATGTAGAGGAGATTATAAATAACCCTGGCATAAAGGATGTAAAGGACGTATTTAAGAATAAAGTCGGCGTAGTGGTGTCATCAGGACCATCGCTAGATAAAAATATTGAATTGCTCCACACCATACAGGACAGAGCTGTAATGATAGCCCCAGACGCATCTCTCCGCATAATGCGTGAACATAATCTGAAACCGCACATGGTTACGTCTCTGGAGCGCGTGGTGATTACTGCGCAGCTATTCGGCGAGCTACCCGATGAAGCCTTTGAGGACATATATTTTGCCGCATGCCCTGTAATACAGCCTGCTGTGTATGAGGCATACCATGGCAAAAAGGTTGTAGTATATAGGAAATTCGCTACGTTCCAGTGGCTCGGCGTTGACAAGGGCATCCTTGAAATAGGTCAATCAGCTGGTAATATGGCGTTTAAGATATTAGAATATATGGGATGCAACCCAATCATATTGATAGGGCAAGACTTAGCCTACGAGGGGGAACGCACACACGCAGGGGGCGCAACGTTCGGTGAAGTAGAGGCGGGTTATAAAGATTCTATAATGGTAGAGGGCAACTACGTTCCGCAAATCCGCACTTCACGTGTATGGAATATGTTTCGCCAATTCTACGAGAAAGACGTAGCAAGCTTCAAGGGCACTGTTGTGAATGCTACTGAGGGCGGAGCTAAGATACATGGCACTGTGGTAATGACGTTTCAAGAGGCGATTGATAAATATATCAATAAAGACAAAGCGTTGAACGTGCAACCAGTGCTGGAAAAGCGGCTCAAAGTGCCATTCCCCGCGCAGGTTAAGAAAGACCGTGCTTCTATCGCTAAAAAAACGAAAGAAGCGTTGAAATACACCGACTATCTGTTAGAAACTACTTCAAAAGGCGGAGATGAGGCAAAAGCTTGGATTGACAAAATAAACGGAATAAAAGCAACTAATGCGGAAAACGTTGAAATGGCGAAATCGGAGATATTAAAGCTATATGACGAAGTGTCTGCAAATCTAAGCAAGATAGGAAGATTTCTTGACGAACAGCAGTTTTATTTGATATATATGCACTACGTGCAAGCTTATGTAATAAAGATGCAGAATGATATAAATGCTATCTTGGCATTGGCACCGTCCGCAGAGGCTGTGGAGATGTTGGTCAATGCTTATGGAGCACTCTATACCAATTTGCATAGTCTGATAGTTGTTATGCAGAAAGAGTTTTTGCAGCTAGATAACCGATTAAATAACGTATAAAGGGGCGTTTTTATGTCAGGACATAGTAAATGGGCGAACATCAAGCATAGGAAAGCAGCTCAGGATGCTAAGAAGGGCAAAATCTTCACCAAGATTGCCAAAGAAATTACCATAGCAGCAAAGCTTGGCGGTGGCGACCCTGCGGCGAATTCGCGATTGCGTTTAGCACTTGATAAGGGACGTGCCGCTAATATGCCACGCGATAATGTCAGCAGAGCTATCCAAAAGGGCACGGGCGAAGGCGCAGAAACTAACTACGAGGACATTACCTATGAGGCTTATGGTCCTGCTGGGGTCGGCATACTCGTCCATGCACTGACAGACAATAAAAACCGCTCTATTACGGACGTGCGTAATGTTATCACTAAACGTGGCGGCTCTATGGCAGAAGCGGGCAGTGTTAGCTGGCAGTTTGAGATGAAAGGCGTTATAGAGGTAGACGTAAAAGCTTGCTCTGAAGATGAAATTATGGAGCTAGTGTTGGATGCTGGTGCTGAAGATTTTATCACAGATGGTGATATATATTCAATTACTACCGCGCCCACCGATTTTGAAGCGGTAAAGAGGGTGATAGAGGGCAAAGGTTACGTTGTGAGCTACGGCGAGGTGACGATGAAGCCAAAAGCCACTATACAGGTGTCGTCTAACGACGCTAAAAAAATTATCGGCATAGTTGATGCATTAGAAGATTTAGACGATGTGCAAGATGTTTATGGCAACTATGATATTAGCGATACTGATTTAGAGGGGCTAGAATAATCATTTAATGCTATATTTCATGGGTATAGACCCAGGTTTGAATAAAACAGGGGTTGGCATTATCGGCTGGGATAAGGGTAAGCTGAGCTATCAGGGGCATGCACTCGTCAGGTCAGACGTTAGAGCACCCTTTACTGAGAGGCTTTCACAGATTATTTCGGGACTACAGGCACAGCTGTCGCGCTTTAGCTATCACTCTGCTGCAGTAGAGGACGTATTTCATTCTGTAAATGCTAGAAGTGCGCTACTATTGGGGCAAACGCGCGGAGCTATACTTGCCACGCTGTTAAACTACGGTGTGCCGATATGCGAATACACCGCATTGCAGATAAAGCAAACGGTCACGGGGTATGGTAGGGCGGAAAAAGAGCAGGTGGCTAAAATGGTGGCACTACAGTTGAATATTGTCATTAAGAAGCAATTGCCGTTAGATGTAACCGATGCCCTAGCTGGCGGGATATGTTTGGCGATAAACCAAACGGGGAAGGTTAGATGATATATAGACTATCAGGCACACTTATTATGAAAGACGGCGGCAAGGTAGCCGTAGATGTGAATGGTGTCGCCTACTACGTGTCACTCTCTATGAATTCCTACGCGGCTATGCCAGCTGTGGGGGAGTGCACGGAATTGTTCACTTATCTAGCTGTTAAAGAAGATGCGCTAAGCTTATTCGGTTTCACTACGCTAGACGAGCGGGCGTTGTTCTTGCTATTAAATACTGTATCAAAGATAGGACCTAAGCTTGCGCTAACTATACTTGGTAGCATAGGTGCGGGGGAGCTGGCAGGTGCGGTCGTAGGCGGCGATTTAGACAGGCTTAGTAGGTTGCCCGGTATCGGCAGAAAAACCGCAGAACGCATAGTCTTAGAGCTAAAAGATAAGATGAAGCCTTACGAGGGGATAATGGTTGCTACGCCCGTGCAACGGAGCGTTCACGATGATGTAATAAGTGCTTTGTGCAATCTAGGCTATAAACCAGCAGATGCAGACAGGATAGTGCATTCCCTTAAAGGGGACGATTTCAATGCTATACTCAAACAGGCACTTGCGCGGCTGAACGGGTAAAATGATGAACGAAATCTACGAACGGACGGAGCGCGAAGAGGACAGGCAACTAGGAATACGTCCGAGTAGCTTTGCCGAATATACGGGGCAACAGAAGCTAGTTGAAAACTTGCAAATATACGTTGCGGCGACTAAAAAGCGCAACGAGGGGCTAGACCATTGTTTGTTCTATGGTCCACCCGGTCTAGGTAAAACAACGTTGGCAAATATCATAGCCCACGAGCTAGGCGTTAATATTCGCGTTACGTCTGGTCCCACCATAGAGCATGCGGGGGCACTCTCTGCCATACTCACTAATTTAGAGGAGCACGATGTCTTATTTATAGACGAAATTCACCGCATAAATGCATCAGTAGAGGAGAAGCTCTACCCCGCAATGGAAGATTTTAAGCTAGATTTAATCATCGGACAGGGTCCTGCCGCACGGACAGTGCAAATAGACCTGCCGAAATTCACACTAATAGGAGCGACTACGCGCAAAGGCTCACTAGGAAAACCATTTTTAGACAGATTTGGTATCGTATGGCGACTAGAATACTACGATAAAAAAGACTTAAGCTCCATAATAGGCAGGTCGGCGCGGTTACAGAATATTAAGATAGATGAGGTAGCAAAGTTGGCTATAGCGAGTGCCAGCAGGGGCACTCCACGTATAGCTAATAGGATATTGCGCCGTATGCGCGATTTTGCCGATGTGTTTAATCAAGGCATTGTCAGCGGAGACGTAGTGGCAGACGGGCTGACTAGGCTGGAGATAGGTGATGGCGGGCTAGATTCATCAGATAGAGCTTATCTATCGGCAATTATAGAGAAATACGAGGGAGGACCAGTCGGGTTAGATACGTTAGCGGCGACCTTATCAGAAGAGCCAGACACCATAGAGGGGATAATAGAATCCTACCTGATAATGGAGGGCTATGTAAAAAAAACTCCACGCGGTAGAGTAGCCACCAACAGAGCTTTTGACCTACTAGGAATCAGCCCACAGACAAAACAAGCCAATATAAGCGATTTGCTAGATGAAAGTGTTGACCATCTATCAGGTAGATAGTATAATAGCTTGTTACAGGAGGCACTATGTCTGGCACAAGTTACTCTGACAGTGGCGTGAATATCAATGCTGGTAATGAGTTCGTTGAACAAATTAAACCCATTGTTAAAACTACATTTGATGCATACGTACCCAGCGGACTTGGCGGGTTTGCCGCTTTTTACGATATTGCACGTTTCAAGGCTATGTCAGAGCCTATGCTGGTTTCCTCCACAGACGGCGTAGGCACTAAACTAAAAGTGGCTATTGAAGCAGGCGTTTATAACAGCGTTGGTATAGACCTAGTCGCTATGAGCGTGAACGACCTTGTAGTTTGCGGTGCGCGTCCGTTGGTGTTCTTAGATTACTTCGCTACAGGCAGGCTGGACGTATCCGCTGCGGTAGAAGTGTTGCGCGGAGTGGCAGAGGGTTGCAGGCAGGCGGGCACCTCCCTTGTAGGCGGAGAAACTGCCGAAATGCCGGGAATGTATGCCAAAGGGGATTTTGACCTTGCAGGTTTTGCCGTAGGTATAGTTGACAAACCAAATATTATTGACGGAAAAAATATAAAAGCTGACGATATAGTTGTGGGGCTGGCATCATCGGGCTTTCACTCAAACGGCTATTCGCTATTAAGAAAGATATTGGCTGATAGACTTATGAGCGTGAATGATTTAATCCCGACATACGGCACGGTGCAAGAGCTACTGCTCACACCTACCAAAATATACGTGAAAGCTGTTCTAGCGGCACTAGAGGCGGGGGTTAAAATAAAAGGGATGGTTCACATTACAGGTGGCGGGTTCTATGATAATATCCCGCGAGTGTTGCCGAAAGACGTGGACGTAGTGCTAGACAACTCAGCATTCCCGCAAGTGCCAGCGATAGAGGCGTTTAGGACGCTGACCGATACGGACGAACACGAGCTATACCGCACATTCAATATGGGTGTGGGTTATGTGTTTATTATAGACGAGTCTGAGTTTGGTAAGTTGAGTATTGCCCTAGCACCATTCGGTGAACTAACCTATAAAATAGGCAAGGTGGTAAGTGGCAAGCGCGAAGTGCACATAAAAGGGGTAGATTTATAGTGGCTGATGTAAAAACTATCGGTGGGCAGGCTATTATTGAGGGGGTGATGATGCGCGCACCCGGTATGCTGTCTATGGCGGTGCGCACACAGGCGGGCGACATAGTCGTGAAAAAGCAGCCAATCTTACTAGACCGTATAAAAGCATTCAAACTGCCGTTTTTGCGTGGGTTAGTGGGACTTTACGATGCACTAGTGTTGGGGATAGGTGCGCTTAATTTCAGTGCGGAGCAGTCAGGGACTGAGGACGAAAAGATGAGCAAGTTGGAAACCATTGTCAGCATAGTGGTTGGACTTGGGCTTGGTGCACTCCTGTTTATATTCCTACCGCTCTGGCTAACGGAGTTCTTAAAAAATTACTGGCAGTCTTTAGATAATTCCTTTTTTTTGTTCAACGCTGTTGACGGCATTTTGCGCGTGTTGTTCTTTGTGTTATACCTGTTTATTATCACTAGGTTCAAGGATATTCAGCGTGTGTTTGAATATCACGGAGCAGAGCACAAATCAATATTTGCCTACGAAGACGGGCTTGAGCTGAATATTGAAAATGCCCGCAAAATGAGTCGTTTTCATCCGCGTTGCGGGACAAGTTTCCTGCTGATAGTAATGCTTGTAGCGATAGTGTTGTTTTCGCTAGTGCCAAAAGATTCTTCATTTGTGATAAAGCTAGGTGCACGGGTGGTCTTGTTGCCTGTGATAGCTGGTATTGCTTACGAAGTATTAAAACTCAGCGGTAGGCATAGCAAGAATGCATTTGTAGCTATTTTGATTGCACCCGGACTATGGCTACAGCGGCTCACAACTAGAGAACCAGACGATAGCCAGCTAGAGGTGGCAATCGTTTCTATCAAAACGGCACTGGCAGAGGATGAAGTAGAGCTGGACGGAGTGCGCTGTATAGACTAAAGTTCTACCACCGTTATTGCATTCCCGCCCTCTTCGTTGCTAGCTAGGGCATAGCGTTTGACAGATGAGGAGCTTTTCAGGTATTCGTGAATAGCGGCTCGCAACTGCCCAGAGCCTCTGCCATGCACAATATATACCTGTTCATAGCCCGATAGTCGCGATTCGTCTAAATATTTATCCAGCAGGTCTAATGCTTCTTCTACGCGTTTGCCGACTAGCAGTAGCTCTCGCCGCACAGCACGTGTCTTGCTTGCTGTTGTATCGCTCTTAACCTTTACATTCTTGCCCGTTCTATTATCTATGCGCCTGCCGACTATATCGCGCAGTTGCATGCGCATTTTAAGCCCCTCTAGGTCAATAAAGGCGGTGTCTTTTTCTATGGATATAATCTGCGCCACCTTTGAATATTGCTCTAAAAAGACGATGTCGCCCGCCTTTAACCCCTCTATTAGCTTTCTGGCAGACTTTGCTCGTTCAATCTTTTCATTGACGCCTTTTATTGCCTCGTCTATTTGCTCGGTGCTATCCTTAACTTTGCCTTTATTACCATCGTTGGCAAGCCTACGGGCGCGCTGCAACAGTGATGTTGTCTCCTCTAATAGCTCTAGTTCGCGTTTAGCAAGCCGCTGTTTCAAATCCGCCTCGCCCGCCTCAATGCGCTTTTCTCGCTCTAGCAATTCCTGCCGCTGGCTCTCTAACGTCCGTTTTATGTGCTCTGCTTCAGCCCGCATTAGCGAAATTTCTTCTAACTCTACTTCACGCGCACCCTTTAACGCATCAATTCGCCGCTGTGCCACCTCCGTAATGCTGGAGGGGAAACCCAGTCGCCTTGCAGTCATTATAGGGTCGCTGCGCCCGATAACTCCCTCTAACAGTCTATAGCTAGGGGTGAAATTCTCATAATCAAAATCCACAGCATATATTTTAGCGGCAGGGTGCTCTAGTGCATAGCCCTTTACTTCAGAAAAGTGTGTTGTTATAACGGCTTTTGCTCCGCCGTCTGCGATGTGCTCCAGCACAGCTTGTGCCAATGCCGCCCCCTCGCGCGGGTCTGTTCCAGTGCCAAGCTCATCGCAAAGCAACAGAGTCTTGCCCGATATACTCTCTAACATCCGCTTTATATTGGCAACATGTGCCGAAAATGTGCTCAAATCCATTATCAACGACTGATTGTCTCCGATGTCTGCTAGTAGCGTGTCTAAGTATAATAATTCCGCCTCAACTCCAAATAGCGGCAATCCGCACATACCTATGATATGATTCAGCCCTATAGATTTTAACGCCGCACTCTTGCCACCTGTGTTAGGACCGCTTATGACGATTAAATTATCGTCAATGTCCATAAATAAATCTAATGGAATGGATGCATTACTCTTTCTGATTAAAATTAGCGGGTGATGAATACTCTTAAAGCGTATTTCATCTCCGAATGTTGGGAATGTATAATCATTTAGATTATAAAACTTCTGCAGCTCAATCAACATCGCTAAATAGCTATAAGCCCCAGTGGTAGTGTGTAGCTCATGAATGTGTTCTCGTAGCTGAGCGGCGAGGGCTGCTAATATTTTTGTGATTTCTGCACTCTCGGCTAGCAGTTTATCTTGTAGCTCATTGCCTGCGGACACTGCACTGGTAGGCTCTACATATAGCGTCTGTCCGCTGGCTGAGCGGTCGTGAATATAGCCCTCTATATATTTGTTGAAATTAGCTTTGCAGGGTAGCGTGTATCTGCCGCCCCGCATAACAAGCATATATTCTTGAATGAATTTGTCAGCATTAGCACTCCTCAACACAGCTTGCAAACTGCGCTGCACCCTATCGTGGGCGACTTTTAGTGCTCTGCGAAGCTCCTTCAGTTCGCTGGTTGCACCGTCCCTAATGCTACCGTCCTCCTCAAACGTGGACTGTATGCGCAACAGCAGTTCTTCATCAGGCTTTAAGTTGTCAAGTTCAGCCGTTAATGGTGCTAAATGCCTCCTGTGGCTCTCCAAATGCCGTTTTAACGCCAGCAGACTTATTATAAAGCGAGCTATTATAAGATAGTCGCCTGCCTCTGGTGAGAATAACTTCATATTTTCTGCTGAGAGCTTGGCATAGATGGCAAAAAAATCACCATCATTTTCCAGCATGTATGCGGGAACGCTATGGTATAGCTCAAATATGGAGCGCAAGTCTTTCTGAAATGAATGTATTTCGGTCAAGCTTTGTTTCGGCTCTAGCCTATCAAACTCGCGGGCAGCGAACTTTGAGGCAAATGTGCCACAGACTTCACCCTTAAATAGCGGAAACTCAAGCGTCTGATAGTCTATATTCATATTATTCTGCGATTATTATATCATAAATCTATGCTATTGTCCCTTTCCAAAATCTCTATTCTTAATAAAACCTTACTTCCTAGCTAACAACTCTTTTAAGAATGATACTTTCTCATCGGGTATATCTTTGCCCCTGCCGAGCAGATGGGCGAGAAACTGCGTCTTGGCTGATAGTTCCAAGCTCTCCATAGTGAAATACGCCTCGTCAAGGCTAGTCCCCCAGCTGAGTGCACCATGATTAGCAAGCAATATTGCTTTGTGTCCTGCTATTAGTGGGGCAATACTAGCTGGCACCTCATCAGTTGAGGGCGTGGCATACTCTGCCAGCGGCACAACTCCCAGCGAGGTAATCGTTTCTACTAGAATATACCTGTTAAGGGCGATATGTGCTGACGCATAAGCGGTAGCGTAGGGCGGATGACTATGCACTACCGCTAACGCATTGCTTTTAGCATAGACCATAAGGTGCATCTTCAGTTCAGACGATGGGTTGTCACCAACCAGCACCTTGCCCGACAGGTCAGTGCAAACTAGCATTTCGGGTGTGAGGTATCCCTTGCACACTCCAGAGGGGGTAGTCCAAACCTCATCGCTTATACGGGCGGAGATATTGCCATCGTAGGCAACAAGCAAGCCCTTGTCGTAGAGCCGTTTGCCGATTTCACAAATTTTATCTTTTAAGTGAGTGTTTGACATAGCGACTATATAGGTTTGCCTTCACTGTTCTCTCTGCTGATACCTAGTGCTTTAAGCAAGCGTTCTTTAGTAATCAAAACTACATCTTCATAAGCCCTATCTTCTAGTATTATCTGCCCGCCAGCTGATTTAATGTGCCCGCCGCCATAGCCTATCCCAGCTACTATTTTAAGTGCAACTTTAGACAGCGGCGGTTTGATGTTCCCCGACTTAGCCCGTAACGAAAATATTGCTACTTTGTCATATACGCCAATTACAAACACATGTTTAACTTCGCGCATACGTAGCAGATAGTCGGCAAGTTCTGCCGTAATATCGGTGGTTTTAATAGCACCCATGTCGCAGAATGCTAGGCTACCTACCAAGCGCGTGCTGTCAATTGCCTTGCGCATCAAGGTGAACTGATAACGTGGCAAGTCAGGCGAACTGACCGCTGCTATCTTTCTGAGCGATACATAGGGGTAGATGAAACCGAGCATATTTTGGTCTGCTTTGTCAGAGTCGCGTCCTCTGCCGATAGCATCCGTCATAATGCCATAGCATAGAGCGGTAGCAACGCGGACATCTGGCACGACACCTAACTCTTTGTAATATTCTGTAACTATTGTACTGGTGCTACCGTAGCGAGGGCGGATGTCTGTGAGAAGCCCCTTAGTTTTAGGCAGACGTTTTCTTATATTGTGGTGGTCTATTATCAAGTTGACGGAGAAACCATAAGGGATATGTACATTACCCGCTTGCGGTTGCGTATCAACCACAACTACGTAGCTGAACGACTTGAAACGTATGTCAGTTGACTGTTTCAAATCAACCTTACACTGGCGCACAAACTCGCGGTTTTCCAGCCTGCCGAGCACACCCATATATGCAATGGTGGACTTAATCTTTTTCAGAGCAAGCAATCCTTTTAGTCCTACTGCAGCACCTATAGCATCTGGGTCTGGATTGTTGTGTGTGAGTATCAGCACACGTCTCTTGCCAGCAAGAGATTCAAAAATTTCATTTATCATCTACGCAAAGGTAGCATATATTAAAAATAATTGCAAATTAACTGTTCCTGTTCATTAACCAGTTAATTCTCACGCCCATATCGCCGCGCAGACTATTCACTGAACCTAATGCCTTGTTCAGTTTTGTAACGGCGATTTGTGCATCACTCTGCGTAACGATATATGAATCGTCTATATCAAGTGCGCTAGTGCTAAGGTCCCCCGTAAGGGCACTTTTAGCATTTTTCGCTATATTGCTATCGCCTACACCTTGTATTTGCATTATTCCAAGTTCATTGAGCAGCTGTTCTGAACCTGCAAAACGTAGTTCAGATTGCTTACCAGCAAGCCCTGATTGTATTATTATGTTGGCACCAGCCTCGCCTGTCTGAACTAGGCGGACAATATCGCTCGGTTGTTGTTCTGGCGTTCCCGTATTCAAGCCGTTAACTATAGCTTGTGATATGTTATTTATGAAGTCTTGAAGCGTGTCTTCGCCGTTTACGTACACTGATGAGCTATTGCCGTTGCCGTATATTGTCAGGTGCATAGTGTTGCCGAGCGACAGCACGGATAACTGCTCTAAATCCATTAGGCGCACCTGCGATATGTCTCCCGTCTGTGCTGTTTTGTCAACTGGGCTAAAGGTATTGCTCTTATATACTGCACTCTGCCCTGCCTCCGCTGACTGCACGTTGATATCCGCACCATCAGGCAATGTGTTAGGGTTAAATTCGTAGGCATTTGCGATGTAGTTAAGCTGATGTTTTAACTCCTCAAACTCGTGCTGTCCTAGCTCCCTGTCGTTAGCGGATGCCGTTGGGTTGCTTGCTTGTATAGCAAGCTCACGCATACGTTGTAAAATATCTCCCACAATGCCGACACTGCTTTCGGCATTGAGCAGTAACGTATCGGGACCGAGTTCGCTTTGGAGCTTGTCAGAGGCGGCGAGTTCAGCTGTATCGTTCGGCGTGCGGTTAATATGCACCTCCGTATCCGTAGGCATGTATTCAGCGGAACGAGACATGGCATTAACGCTGACAGCGGCGTCAATGTTAGCTTTCGTCGTATTGGCGAACACGTTAGTATTGATGGCTAGCGACATACTTCATCCTCCATATTTTGATGAACAGACATAAACAAAAAAGACTGGAAACCATTGCAAACGCAGAGCGAATATCGCTTACGTGTGCCCAGCCCAGCCTAAATGTCTTAGTGCTAATTAAATTGTTAGCATAATTTGTAGCATAGAAAAAATTGCTTGTCAAGCAAAAAATACAGCATACCTTTAACACCTAAATAGGGGCATTTTAACTGTGGCATTACAGAGATGCTCATAAATTTAAGATATATTACACGCAGTATAGGACAGTCTCAAAAATATCTTTAGTCTATTGCCTTATAACTCAATACCAGATAGCCTACCATTCCCCAAGCACAGGGCTTTCACTTGCCAAGTTAAAAGAACTACAAAACGATATTGTTGTATAATAAAATAGGTATAGCCCCCCATATTCTGCGTCAGTAGCATTCCACATTCAAGCCATTCATAAGATTAGTCAATTCTGCAAACGTTAAGGCTCTACCATTGGCACAAGCACCGCTTACAGCCCTATAATTTTTGTAGGTAATTTTCATAATTATTCTGCCATTCTCAGCGTAGCACGTAGACACCCCTTGTCGCTTGCCATTCACATAGGGATGTGTCCACCATAATCGTCCGTTCTCGTAATAGGTTTTCTCAGTGCCTTCTGGCACGCCGTTCTTGTAGTGAGCTTCCATATATAAACTACCGTCTTCATAATAGAATTTTTCAGTGCCTTCTAACACACCGTTCTTGAATGGAATTTCCACATATAAACTACCGCTGGGATAATATGCCCATCCAAACGTAATTAACCCATTTTTAACTTGCCATACAACCGGATAGCCATCATCCCTTACAAAACGAACAATCCCCGTTATGCGCTTGTTATCGCCATCCCTGATGATGCCTTTATCATAAAAGGCGTCTACCTCCAAGGTATATTCATTACCCTGTGCTATGGCGAATACTCCGCCACAAGCCATAAAGCACACCAACAAAAACAGGACAAAAGGCTTTTTCATATACAAACCATCCTTTTTATTTTCTCAAACTAACCAAGGTTATTTTTACACGTTTTTTACTCGTATAGCACGATTATTTTCACTTGTCAAAAGAAAACTGCAAGAACAGCCATACCTCAGCTACTCCAGCCCTGCCCGTTCACGAGGTTGCCCCCTTACCCCCTCTGCACATGCAGATACAGGGGGAAGAACGACAAGCAGTTGTCGTTCTTGGGGAGGGAGATATCCTCTCATAACTTTCTAAAAATAACCTTGGTTAAATTTACAAACTTTTTTATTGGCTTACAATCTATTGCTGGAGCATATTTGTTCTGCTTTCGTCAAGCATAATTTACTTGTTTCTAGTCCAGTTGAGTGTATAGCAATCTACTTTATCCTTGACAATATTGTAGCCTACAAGATACAATAAAGTATGTTCACAGTTGAAATGACTGACGAATTCAAGGACTGGTGGCTTGGGTTAAGGGATAAACGAGCCTCCGATGCCATAGCGCGCCACTTAAGTACGAACGTGTTATAGTGCTGTTGTGTGGCGGGGACAAGTCCACGCAAGCAGGGGATATTGAAAAGGCTAAAGAGCAGAGAGTTTTTAGAGGCGAACTCTAAGGAGCTGATAAATTATGCTGACATCAGAGTTTAGCACTGAAAGAGCACAAAGAGTGTGGTATAAAGCTAATTAAGATATATTACACGCAGTATAGGACAGTATCATAGACGTCAGCCGTATAATGGCGAATATACATTTTGTAGTCTGGAACTAAACTTAGTATATATGGCGGGATAGCTAGGCAATCATCAGGTTTGTGATATATACTTATAGCCAATTTTGGCTTATACCGCTTAATAGTAGTCTCCATACCGTATAGCGATTCTAGCTCGGCACCCTCAATATCTAGTTTTATAAAAGTAACTGGTTCCCCTGCAAGCATTTCATCAAGTGACATTACATTTATTTTGCTGTTTCCGTTATCATCTACACGAGATGACATACTGCCACGAGAATCAAATCGTAGAATCCCATTGCTACTCCATAAACCAGCATTATATATCTTACTCTTGCCAGCTAAACGTTCATCTCCGTTGGCAACATCTAAACATTTCTCATAAAAGGCATACTCAGGCTCAAATGCGTATATATGCTTATGCGTGTTGTTGCACCACCTGCAAAACTCCACACTACTATTCATATCATAACTGCCACCATCAACAAATATCTCGTCTTTGCTAGGTTTCATGATAGCATCATCAAAATATACGCCGGGCACCGTCTTGTCCAGCAACAAAACGTTAGCATCATCTCTTATAATTTTCCTAAACCGAAGAGATACCAGCCTACGTGGACTATCAGTTATAATAGTAGGGGCATGTATTTGTTCGAGTTCTTGTGCGGAGATTATTTGTGTTTGAGACGTGCTATAATCAGCCTTATCATTACTCTCTAAATATAAGCAGACATTTTCCACTTCAAACCATTTGCAAGCTTGCAATAGAAACCCCATACGCCAAAACGAACCGGGTTTAGATAGATGAAAAACAACAGTGCTTGGCGGTTTGCCATAAAACATTGATATGAAAGTTCCCCGCCATATATCTTTTGGATAACGCATCAATGACGCATAAAACGGAGCGTCATGCCCAGCAAGCAGACTTCCCAAACGTCCTAAAAACAATGTTTTTGATATATTATCTTGTAGAGCCGCTAAAATTCGCCGAATATCGGAACTGAATCCTGAAAATCCGTCCAGTATTGCATTTTCGTGGGGGGGGGGGATTTAATGGCTGTCAATTCTTTGTTTGCGTTCATAACATCAAGCTTGATTATCCTTGTTCTCTATAGGTTTGCGCCGTTGCATTAGCACATATATGATAATACCTATTACTATAACAGGTGCCATTATCAGCACGATTGTGTGTGAATACTGTTTGATTAGCTCTATATTTGTGCCGACTGCTCGCCCTATGACCAGCAGTATGGTGACCCATATCAGAGAGCCTATCGTTGTGTAGAAAGCAAATGTTCTATAGTCCATTCGGGCTAGCCCAGCAGGGAATGAAATGAATTGGCGCACCACAGGGATAAGCCTGCCGATTAGCGTGGTAATTTCCCCGTGCTTATTAAAGAAAGCATCCATTTTGGCGAGTTTTTCTGGCGGTAAGAATAGATATTTGCCATATTTTAGCAAGAAAGTTCTGCCGAGTCTAAGCCCTAAATAGTAGTTGAGCGTAGCACCTAGAACCGACCCCATGACACCACAGGTTATTACAGAATAAACGTTCATTTTATATGCCGCACCTGTAATGCTGGTTGGCAGGGTTAAATAGCCCGCAGGCGGAATAACAACCTCGCTAGGGAACGGGATAAACGAACTTTCCACTGCCATCAGCAATATAATGCCAAGATAGCCCAGCGAACCCACAACGTTCACAAGCCATGTCACAAACAAAGCGAAAAAGTTAATCAGTGTCTGCATAGGGGGCTATGCTAACATAGATTTAAGCAAAAAGCAATCATTTTTCCGGTGACCTATATACTTGACTGGACTAAAAGGCTGTAAGGCTCACATTTCATAGTTCTTTACGAAGAAACTGCTTCCAATCCTTATTGAAACCTAACCAAGAACTGGTGCAGGTCAAATATTTCTCTGCTTAGGATATTATTCACGGCACAGGGCAAAAATGCCGATAGCAAGCAAATATGATAATGGCGAAATATCCCTTGTGGAGGTCATAAAGACTGAATAAAAAGGAACTGATGTCAATCTAGCAGTTCAAATGGTGCAGATGCATTTCAGAACAAGTTTGATTGCTCAATGCTCTTTAGTAATGATAGCGATATGACGTATTCAGTTCAAATCAGTACAGAGATATGCAAAAAGCACGTTGGGCTATATATAGACAAAAAGGCTACAACAACAAAGATTTTGCAGAAGTATGCCAGCTATACTAAGCGGATAAGTCAAACTATGTTAGCCACTAATCAGCTACCAGCAACTATAAAAACATCATTTAGTCATACAATAACAAAACCAAAAAATTGGTAGTCGCTAACCCTTGCCCACCCCGAACTCCACCTTTGGCAGCCTGTTGACTATGCCCACTGTTTTCACGCTGATGGTTATCACTGCTAGCAATAAATCAACTATATAGCTTGGGTTGTTCTGCTCCGCTAGCCACAGGTTGGG
>BNUJ01000022.1 GCA_025997275.1 Deferribacterales bacterium | reverse complement strand
GCATAATGATAAGGTAGCGTTAGAGAAGGCGATGGAAGAGGCGATAAGGGAATGTATAGAGAAGGGGATATTGAGGGTATTTTTAGAAAAGAACTCAACGGAGGTAAGGAATATGTTGACAGCAGAGTTTAATATTGAAACGGCACAGAGGGTGTGGTATGAGGATGGAGTGCTAGAGGGTGAGCAACGGGGTGAGCAACGGGGTATGCAACAGGGTATGCAACAGGGTATGCAACAGGGTGTGCAACAGGGCAGACTTGAGGGTGAACGAGCAAAAGCCATTGAAACTGCCAGAAATTTTTTAGCACTTGGTATGCCTATTGATTTTGTATCAAAGGGCACAGGGCTTTCGCTTGCCGAGTTAAAAGAACTACAGAACGACATTGTCGTATAATAAAGCAGATAGCCCCCGTAAGGGGGCAGACTCCTCCTCCTCCTTACGGGAGGAGGTATATAGAATGCTTGTAGCACTAAAACTGGTGATAAAAAAATGTTCCCGTTCTTATCGTAACGCCATTCAACAGCAAAATACTTTCCAGCACATACTACACAAGTTTCTCTGTTCGTAAGCTGGTATGTCACATTTGTGACGTCTTGTAAAACAAAATTTCACTTGAACATCGCAAAAATAGTGTTATAATATAGCCTTATGGCAGAGCCAAAAAGGATTTTTGGCATAGAGGTTCCTACCCCTATGCTTTCAGGGATGAAATCAGCACGGCGTCACACAGACGCCTCGCTGGGGCTGGTGGTGATAGCCATACTTATGTTGCTTATCATCCCCCTGCCACCAATAGTCATAGACATATTCCTTACTATCAGCATCAGTGCCAGCCTCGTAATAGTTATGATGTCAATATACGTGCCAAAACCTACAGATTTTTCATCGTTCCCGTTCGTGCTACTAGTCACAACGATATTCAGACTATCAATGAATGTGGCTACCACACGTGCAATCCTCCTAAACGGATATAAGGGACCAGATGCCGCAGGTGAAGTAGTCCGCTCGTTCGGGGCATTCGTGGTGGGCGGCAACTACGTGGTCGGGCTGATAATATTCGCCATACTGGTGTTAATCAACTTTAAGGTTATTACTGAAGGTGCTACCCGTATTGCTGAGGTATCGGCACGTTTCTCACTAGATGGTATGGCGGCTAAACGTATGGCTATAGATGCCGATTTGAACGCACAGGCAATCACACAAGAAGAAGCTGCCACAAAACGCGCAGACCTAGACCAGTCAACAGACTTCTATATGGCTATGGATGGTGCGTCTAAGTTCGTAAAGGGCGATGCTATAGTTGGGCTAATAATGACCTGCATTAACATTATCGGCGGGCTAGTCATCGGCGTTATTCAAGGCGGTATGGATATAGTGGATGCTGCACACGTATTCACGCTGTTGACAGTGGGCGATGGGCTTGTGAGCCAGATACCTGCACTGATAGTATCAGCATCAACAGGCTTATTAGTATCACGTAGCGATAAAAATAAAACGATATTCAAACAGATAGGCGAACAGTTATTTTCAAACCCTAAAGTAATGTTTATAGTCTCTGTAGTGTTGCTGATATTTGCGACAATACCGGGTATGCCTAGAGTGCCTTTCTTTATCATATCATTCGTATTGGGTGGGCTAGGCTATCTGATGTATCGCAGGAACGCACACCCTGAAAACTATATTGACGAAGACGCATTAAAAGCTGAAGAAGAGGCTAAAAAGGCAAAAGATAAGCCTAAATCTGAATCTGAAGATGTCTATGGGCTACTGGCGATGTCCCCGCTAGAACTAGTGCTGGGTTTGAATTTAGTGCCGCTGGCTCAGAAAGGGGAAGGCTCTGGTATTATACAAAATATGAAAACCATGCGCCGCAGTATGGCTACGGAGATGGGCTTTGTAGTGCCGCCTATCAAGGTGCGCGACAATCAGCAGCTAGAACAGAACACTTACCAATTCCTGCTAAATGGCGTAAAAGTGGCACAGGCTACAGCGTATGCTGATAAATTGCTGGTTCTGAACCCGTCTGGCGGAGCGATAGAAGGCGTAGAAGGGTTTGAAACGTTAGAGCCTGCATTCTCATTCCCCGCTAAGTGGATAGATGATGTTGAGCAACAGCGGGACGCTGCCAGCACAAAGGGATATACTATTGTAAAACCTGAGTCTGTGATAGTGACTCACATTCAAGAGCTAATCAGACGCAACTCTGCAGAGCTTGTAGGCAGAACAGAAACGATGGCTCTGCTTGAAAACGACAAAGCACTTGGCAAAGAGCACCCGTTCTACAAAGACCCAGGACTTGGGGTGCTGAATAAAGTGCTACACGGGTTGTTGGCAGAGCGTATGTCTGTGATAAACCTGCGGACGATAGTGGAAACTATAATGTCGTTCCCGCCCGACAGGTCGGTTCCGTTCCTTATTGAGAAGGTGCGCCGTGCATTGCGCCGTCAGATTGTGGCTAACCTATCAGACACTATGGGGGTCTTACATATATTCTCACTGCCTAGCGCGATAGAGGAGGCTATGGTGCAGCGATTGGCGCAAAACCCTGAGGATGGCGAGGTTTCTATAAACCTAGACCCGAACACCATAGCTACTATCGTAGAGGCAATTGCTACAAAATCGCACATCATCAGGGAACGCGGGCTACCGTCAATACTCGCCGTTCTACGCGCTCCACTAAGGGCACCTCTGCGCAAGATGATAGAACAGGCTGCTAAACGCATAAAGGGGCTGGATGTGTCTGTTGTTGCATTTGACGAGATAGAAGATGCTAATATTGAAGATTTGGGCGAGGTTGATTTAATGGTTAGCCAGCAGAAGGCAGCCGCACCTGCCAAGAATGGACAGCAAGCCACCGCCTACCCGCAGAACGGCAGACCGCAAGGACAGCAACCTCGTCCAGCACAACCGCAACCCGTCCAGACGGCAGGACAGGTAAGACCAGCAGCACCGCAAAGCGGGGGAGGTATGCCCATAAATCCGCTAAACCCGAACCCCGCGACTACATAAGCGGCTAAATATGGTAGTATAAGATTATGCAATTTAAGAAATATGAAGTAGCTGATATGAAAGAGGCGATTCGCATTGTAAAGGACGATTTAGGTCCCGATGCGGTCATCCTATCTACCCGCAAGGTGACTAAACCGGCAAGTTTCGGTCTACTGCCGCGCACGGTATTAGAGGTTACAGCGGCACTTGATTACGACGGTGCTGTTCCTAAGCCTGCGGAGCAGATAAACGTTCCTATAGCTAATATGCCGCGTTTCGGCTATGGACGGGAACATCAAGCAGGGACGATAATAAAAGCACAGCAGCAGGCTGAGAGCACAGGGGCAGATTCCGACTATATAAATGCACTGCTAGAGAGCACTAACAAAGGCGATGTGGTGCTTGCAAACAACCTAAAGGCTGAGGCACAAAAGGCACAGGTTGAACAAATGCCACAAACACCGCAGATTATCACGCCGAGTGCTGGTGCAACATCAGATGTAGATTCTGATAAACTGGCAACAGTGATAAAGGCTATGGGGCTAGACAAGATGGCAGCCCTATCTAACGATATGAACGAGATTAAACAGCAGCTGACAAATATTCAGAATGCGCTGGGTGACCTATCGCTCTTGCACGTTGACCTAGACGACAGCTTAAAAGCACTCCACTCCGCTATGGTGAACAATGGTGTAGATGAGATTGTCAGCTACCGTATGTTAAAGGGGCTTGAGATGACAGTGCCCGAAGCAGTCGGACAGGCTTACCTAAAGAGCCTTGTGACTGATGAGTTGACAAAAAGAATACCCATAGAGCAAGATATGGCATCCTCGCTATACAGGAAAGTTGTAGCCTTTGTGGGACCTACAGGCGTGGGCAAAACTTCAACAATCGTAAAACTGCTGGCACATATCGTAACCAAATACTCTCAGCAACGCATAGCACTAATCACGTCAGACAATTCGCGCATAGGTGCGCTGGAACAGCTGAAAACTTACGCTGATATGGTGAAAGCTCCCGTTTATCTGGTATCAGAACCTAGCGAGCTAACCTCGCTGTTAAATGAGATAGAGAGCGAATACGATTACATATTTTTAGATACAGCGGGGCATAGCCCATATAACGATAGTGCAGTATCTGACCTATCAGCAATGCTAGAAGCATCTAATGGTGCTATGACAGTGCTAGTGCTGTCAATGGCGGGCAATCAAGATGAACTCGGAAATATCTATGAAAAATACGCACCGTTAAGCCCCGACTACCTGCTGTTCACTAAGCTAGACGAGACTATGTCCTTTGGGGCACTGGCAAACCTGCCTATAAAGAAAAACACACCTATTTTGATGTTATCTGTCGGGCAGAACGTGCCTAGCGACTACGAGATACCGATTGGCACGAAAATTGCTAAAAAACTACTGAATGACCTTCCATCTATGTGGGAGGCGAATAAAGGCTAAACCAGCGATTTTGGAGGGTGCTGATGATAACTGCTATAAAATATCTGCCGATATTGTTGGCTTCTACAGCTACCGTCTGTAGTGTCCTTTACAAGGTATTGAAGTCTGATACTTTGCATTTAAGCTTGCTCGTAAGGGACTTTGTTGTGTTTTTTGTAGTTTATTATGTGGTTTGGCTGGTGTGCGGAGAGATATATAAAATAATAAGGAACGGCTGGAAATTGAGATGATTACTTATTCTAACAGCATGGCACTTCAGGTTACCCTGAGCGAGGAAGAACGTAACAAGATGGTGCAGGAGTATTATCCATTCGTCCACGACTGGGCGGTCAAGGAATGCCGTTTTCTGCCAGCCAGCATAGACGTTGATGAAGTTTGCTCTATATGCGCCAGAGGGTTGATAGACTGCATAAGTAAGTTTGACAAGACTAAAGATACCACATTCAAAACATATCTGGAGCACCGTTTGCGTGGTGCATTGAAAGACCATTTGCGGGAACAAGATTTCTTATCGCGCACCGATAGACGCAAGGTTCGTGAAGTTGAAGAGATGGTAAATAAGCTAAAAGTTAAGCTGGGTCGTCAACCAAGCATACTTGAGGTTGCTGAACGATTAGGGGTTGACGAAGAAAGTGTACATGGTATTATGATGCTGGGTGGACAACACGTTGTTAGGTTGGATAATCCGATTGATGAAGGCGGACCGTCTCTGGCTGACACTGTAGCAGGGACAACCGCTAGCCCTGAAGATGAAGCCATACGGAACAGCCTTATAAACGCACTTACGGTGGTGATAGATTCGCTACCCAGTAATGAGCGAACTGTCGTGTCGTTGCGCTACTTTGAAGACCTTAATATGAAAGAAATCGCTGAAGTGCTTGGTGTGACAGAGTCTAGGGTTTCGCAGTTGCACTCTTCAGCACTGGTTAGGGCGAGGAAACGCCTAAAGGAAAAGGATGTAATGTAATGTCCAAAATCAGAATTGCTCTTGCTGACGACTCCGCTTTCATGCGCAAAGCATTGGAGCGGATGTTTGCTGAAGATGATGATTTTGAAGTTGTCGCTCTGGTCTCTAACGGCGAGGAAGCCGTTGAAGTAGCTATCAAGAAAAAGCCCGATATTCTGTTGTTAGATGTCCAGATGCCCCGTATGGACGGGCTTGTCGCACTAGAAAATATTATGAAACAAGCACCTATGCCCGTTATTATGGTAAGCTCACTTACCAGCGATGGGGCGGCTACCACTATAAAAGCACTAGAACTCGGTGCAGTTGACTTCATCTCTAAAGATATATCGTATGGCTCAGCTGGTATGAAGAACCTTGTAAGTGAGATTAAAGGGAAGATACGGGCGTTAATGAGTGAACCTGATATCACAAAGAGACTTGTAACTACAACAGCGGCTATTGAGCGTGGCAGAGGAAAAGCGACAGAGCTGGCAAAACCTGTCGTGTCTGTCGCACAGTTGCCGACAAGTAGTGCAGAATATACAACGACTGCTGCTAGGCATACCGCTATCCCAGCTATGAAGAAGATTGTGCTTATTGGCGTATCAACAGGCGGTCCCCAATCGTTGCAAAGCGTTATTCCATTTATACCAAACGATATTGGCGTGCCTATCATATTAGTGCAGCATATACCTGTGAACTTCACATTGTTTTTAGCTGAGAGGCTTAATTCTATCAGCAGTATAAAGGTTGTTGAGGCAAAAGATGGGGACGTTTTAGAGCCTAACGTAGTATATATAGCTAAGAGTGGCTATAGGACGCTAGTTAATAAGAAAGGTAACGACAAGGTGCTGGCAATAGTGCCTCCGCTTGCTGGTCTTTTGTATAATCCTAGTGTGGATGATACTTTTTCATCGGTTGTGGATATCTATGGCGGGGATACGCTCGGTGTTGTTATGACAGGTATGGGGAAAGACGGCGCACTAGGTTGCGAAAAGATAAAAGCCGCTGGCGGGTTCGTTATATCGCAGGACGAAAAGTCTAGCATAGTTTTCGGTATGCCTAATGTTGTAATATCGGCAGGACTTGCAGATGAGATAGTCTCTTTGACTGATTTAGCGGCAAGGATAGATTTCCATATAAATGGCACAAGAGATAACAAAAGGCAATAGGAGGCGTAAGTGCCAGATATACTCTCTCAGGACGAAATAGATGCTCTGCTCAGCACCGTTATAGATGACGGTGCGTCTGTTCCTGTCGCGCTAGGTGGCGGCACAGACGCTAGCGAGTTTATCTCGAGAAAGATTTCAATATATGACTTCCGCCGTCCCGACCGCGTGTCTAAGGAACAGTTACGCTCTATAAGAAACCTGCACGATAAATTTGCCCGCAACTTTAGCTCAGACCTATCAAGCTTTTTACGTATTATTACTGATATTAGTCTGGTCAGCGTGGACCAGATGACTTACGGCGAATTTTTAATGTCGTTGCCAGACCCTACCAGTTTTAACATCATAAGTATGACACCCTTGCAAGGTAATTCGGTGCTAGAAATAAACCCGTCTCTGGTGTTCCCTATTATTGATAAGCTTTTAGGGGGCGTAGGGCAGCCGATATCAAAGATGCGCGAGCTTACCCCGCTTGAAATTACCATAATGGATGGTATAATCCAACTTATTCTGAAAGATTTAGAAGATATGTGGAAACAGGTAGTGCCTAATATACGTCTGATGAAAGAGTTGAGCGAAAATAGTCCGCACGTAATACAAATAGTTGCACAAAATGAAGTTGTTGTCCTTATAGTTTTTGAGGTTCGTTTTGGCTCTACTACGGGTATGGTAAATATGTGTCTGCCCGCACTGGTGCTGGAGCCTATCCTAAGTAAGATTAGTTCGCAGGAGTGGCTGGTTGGTGCCAAAAAAGGCAAGGGTGGCGAGTATGAACTGCGCATATTAGAGATATTGGAAACGTTGCTTACAGATATTACCCTAGAGCTAGGACATACGTCTATGACAGTGAGGGAACTATTGGAGCTGAAAGCAGGTGATGCGATAGTATTAGACAAAAAGGCATCAAGACCGCTTGACTTGCGTGTGCAGGATAGGCATAAATTTAATGGAACACTTGGGATTATGGGACGTAAAAAGGCGGTTAAGGTAGTGAGCCACGTGTTGGAGGACTTGATATGAGCAGTTCTATTGATATACAGAGTGAAGCTATCGTCAAAACTTATGGCGAACTGCTAGTTAGCACCCTTGACACCACGATTAGGGCATTTTCGGCTAAACCGGATATTAAAATAGTTGACACTACGTCAGCTAACGCTAATGAGTTGACAGAAGGTTTTGCAAACGGCACAATGGTGCTGGCAACTGATGACGGGTCTGGACTTGAAATAGGTTTTTTATATAAGACGGCAGATATTGTGCGCTTGGCAGACCTGATGCTTATGGGGGACGGGATAGCATCAGAGACCCTAGATGACAATCACAAAGACGCCGCTACCGAGATGGCAAACCAAATGCTAGGTGGCATTGCCAGTTCTATCCAAACGCAGCTGGGCAGAAAAGTTCATTTCAAAATATCGCAAGTAGCCGCCACTAACAGTATAGGCGCATTAAAAGGGGCGGACTACAAGGTATTTAATATGAACGGGGATATAAAGGGCAACCCGTTTCAATTCCGTCAATTTTTAGATAGCGGTTATATATCTCTGTTTGATAGCGACAACGCACTCTCTGCGGGCGGTATTGGTGATGAATCGTTTGACCTAACCAGTAGCAATTCTAATGACAGCTGGTCAACCGTAGCCAGCGAGGTTGGTGGTAATATAGATATGCTGTTGGATGTGGAAATTCCAGTCAGCATTAGGATGGGAGTTGCTAAATTATTCCTGAAAGATATATTAAACTTAGGTCCTGGTGATATAATAGAGCTGAATCAAGGGGCTGATGACCCTATAGAGCTGACAATCAACGGCAAGGTGATTGCTGTGGGGGAAGTTGTAATCATAGATGGCTATTTCGGTCTGCGCATAAAGGAGATAATCAGCAAGGCTGAGCGTATTAGGAAACTGAGAGATTAAACGTTGACTTGACGTTGTCGTGCAAATATGATACAGAGTTGCTATATAGATTAGGAGAGTGCTTATGGTGTCCTATTCACAAACTGTTCTGGTGATTGAAGATTCTGTCGCTATGCGCCGAATCGTTACCAATCTGGTCAAAAAGTTTGGTTTTGCCAACGTGCTGGAGGCTGCGAATGGAGTATCGGCTATGGACATTATGGGGCAAAATAAAGTAGATGCTATTATCACCGACTGGAATATGCCTGAGATGGACGGGCTTGCTTTTACTAGGCTATTGCGCGCTAACCCTAAATTTAATGGAGTGCCTATTCTTATGATAACCACTGAAGCGGCTAAGGAAGATATCCTCACAGCACTGCGCAATGGTGTCAACAACTATGTTATTAAGCCGTTCAGCGCCGATATATTAAAAGAAAGGCTGTTCAGGCTACTTGGTATTGTAGAGGTTCCAGAAGGATAGCCGCAATGTATGAGGACTTAAACAAAGATGTGAATGAGGTCAACACTGTTGCAAGACAGATAAACGAAGGGAAATACTCACTTATAAATGCGGCTATCAACCCGAACAGCGACTTTTTCACAATAGCTAAAGACTTTACTGAATCTGTCAGGGAGCTTGCCTCCGCAGACAGCAAAGATTTCACGGCAAATGTAAGTTCGTTTGCTGACAGCTCTAAATTAGCACAAGACATAGCTTATGCACTCACAAGACAAATAGTTATGAGCGGACAGGCAACAAAGAATGCTCTGGATAATATAGATAGTGCTAATGAAGAGCAGTTGCGCCAAGTCTTGACTGAGACAATAGCTGGCGGTGAGCAGTGCGCTAAGCTAGCAGAGGCACTTGAGAAGAAACAGACAACCGATGGCAACTTGCACAAGCTATTAAGCTTGCTAGACGGACTAGAAGAGCAACTTGCAGAACTGGTGATAACTATTGGGCTGAAACGCGGACTATTATCAGATGAATATATAGACTCGCTAGTCAATAGGCGCGAGGTGCTGGCTAGGAAAGACGTGGTGCAGAACATATTTGGCACACAGGGTGATGTAAATAATACAGCTAGTGTTAGTATAAACAACACAGCTGGCATGACGAATACAGTGGTTGATGCTGGTGCAGAATGAACCCTGAAATGCAGGACATGTTAGGGGACTTTTTGCTAGAGGCGGATGAGATAATCGCCACACTTGGTAGTGACCTTGTGACGCTTGAAACCAACCAAAATGACCTTGAACTGCTTAACAAAATATTCAGAGGGGCGCATACTATAAAAGGTTCTTCCTCGTTTTTAGGGATACCAAAAGTATCGGAGCTAGCCCACTGTGCAGAGAGTGTGTTTGATAAGCTGCGCAAAGGGGCGATGTCCGTTTCTGCTGGCGTTATGGACGTGTTGCTAGAGTTCGTGGACGTGCTGAAGAACGCGATAAAAGACGTAAAAAACGATACTGATGTAACTGATACGGGGGCAATATCCGCTAAATTAAAAGGTTTATTAGAACAGCCTCCTGTAGCTGAGCAACCTATTGTATCTGTTGTATTGGAACAGCCACAAGTGCAACAGCAGGCTGAACAGATATGCGCACAGCCGAAACAAGCTACACTAGAAAAACAAGATATCGGTGCTATACGTGTAGAAACGTTACGATTGGACGATTTAATGAACCTTGTAGGCGAGCTTGTTCTTGGGCGCAATAGGTTGGCTAGTATTGGCGCGGCACTTGAAAGTCGCTATGAAAATGAACCTTACGTATCACAGTTGACGGAGACCATTTCAAATATAGGGAACATCACAGCAGATTTGCAAATGGCTGTTATGAAAACGCGCCTTATGCCTATCGGCAAAGTGTTCAGCAAATTCCCACGTCTAGTGCGCGACCTGTCACGCAACGTTGATAAAGAGATAGAACTAGTAGTGAATGGCGAAGATACCGATATAGATAAATCAGTTGCCGATGTGGTCGGTGACCCGCTAATGCACATGGTGCGAAATGCGGTTGACCATGGTATAGAAATGCCCGATGAGCGCATTAGAATAGGCAAACGCCGTAGCGGTAAGATAGAGTTGGCAGCATATCGCGAAGGGAGCCACGTTGTTATAAATATTAAAGATGATGGCGCGGGTATGGACACTAATGTTCTTAAAGCGAGAGCGATAGCCACAGGGCTGATAACGTCTGCGCAGGCTAATGAAATGACCGATGAGGAAGCATACAAGCTGATATTTGTCGCTGGCTTTTCTACCGCTAAAGAGGTAACTAATGTTTCTGGGCGCGGTGTCGGTATGGATGTAGTTCGTTATGGCATTGAGAAACTACAAGGAACGATACGCATTGACTCTAAACTAGGCGTAGGCACTACATTTACACTACGGCTGCCACTGACCCTCGCCATTATCCAAGCACTCTTTGTTGAGACTGCAGGGGAAAGTTTTGCCATACCATTAGTTTCCGTTGCGGAAACGTTGCGTGTGAACATGCGAGAAATTCACAATATTGACGGAATGGAGGTCTTAAACCTTCGCGACTCTACGCTCGCACTTTTAAGACTATATGAGGTATTTAAGCTACCGCATGAGCTGAAAGAAGACGTATATGTAGTAATAGTCGCATTAGCTGATATGAAGGTGGGGTTGCTCGTTGACAAACTGGTAGGTCGGGAAGAGATTGTTATCAAGATGTTAGGGAAATATATGAGTCACTGTGAGGGTATCGCCGGAGCCACCATTATGGGGGATGGCAGAGTTTGTCTAATAGTTGACGTAGCAAACGTGATTGAGATTGCCAAGGGGCTTACACACGGGCGACGAGCCACTAGAAAAGATAAAGATGAAATTTTGGCGTAGAGTATTGATAACATTCCTTTTGGTGTTGGTTTTATTGGTAGCAGTGCCGACTAGGGCAGAGGCGGTGGTTTTTGTATATCAAGTTTATACGAGACTATACACGTATATAGTGGTTTCAAAGCTCCGTCCTGATGCGTATTGGGCGTATAACGGCGGTTTTGATGTCATATATGACTTAAAAATATTGAGGCAGTATCCAGATGAACAGTATGATAAGGCTATTAAAGACTATAGAATTGACAGGGGTGGCTATCGTCGCCTTAAACCTAAAGACCCTGATGATAAGCCTCACCCTAGGCATGTGCCTGACCATTGGTGGCGCTAGTCTGCCGACAAAGGCGCATGCACAAACGCACGACCGCTATATATACGAAATAACAGCAGTCAATAATAAATCTAACGTTTCAACCGTAATGCACATCTTTGCCGCTGACGAGAGAGCTGCCAGAGAAAACGTAGTAGCTAATGGTTGGCGCATAATCCATATCAGACAAGTTTCATATAAGGTCGTAGATTCCATTGATTTAGGCAATTTTGACGGCGACACGGACAACAGTTCGCTAGGGCTAAACGAACCACTTGTCATAACAGACCCTGCACTCACCAACGAAGAGCTTATCAATAGCATTATGGGAACACCGCAAGTTAGCGTGCCACCAGTAGCTGCAACTCCTCCATCTACAGAACCCCTACAAAGCTCGCCAAACGTTGCCGCTACAAGCAATGTGCCTAGACCAGAAGATTTAGAATATAGGCTGACTATCTATTTTGACTTTGCGCTTAATACGCCTATTATTACAGATGAGGTAAAAGTGGCGATTGAAAAGCTGGATAAGACAGGTGCATATTTCTTATTTGCCAATACTGATAATGTCAGTGTAATCCCTAAGAATAAGAAATATCGGGATAATTATCAGTTATCAGTTCAAAGGGGTAATTCTGTAAAATCACTTATGGTAAAAAGTGGCATAAATCCTGCTAACATACACATTGTTGGGCTGGGGGCATTGTATCCTGAAGTTCCCAATGCAAACTCTTTAGGAGGAACGCCTAAAAATAGGCGGGTAGTGATTTATGGACACAAGACTGGAGCGTAAGCGCAATCTGATAGCCAAAGCAACCCTTGCGGAATTGTATGCGAGCGTTGTAGATATAATGACAGACTTCGGCTACTCTATCTACAAATCGGTCAAAGAAGTAGCCGATAAACGTCGCATAGAGCTGTGGTCGCAGAAGAAAAGCCAATCACCATTACGCTCTCTTGTATGGATAGAGGCAGTCGGCGAAACCGAAGCGATGAACGAAATAACCGCATCAGACGTTATGCGTGTGCTGTATGATGAAGGTGTGACAGAGCTGTTCTTCTTCGCAAATAGTTCCATTGGAGACGACGTTAAGGAGATACTGGAAGGTCCAAACCACTATATACTCTCCAAAGATGAAATAATTGAAACGTTGTTGTCAATAGAAAACAATAAAGCATTGACAACTGTAGTCCGCAAAAGGAACAACGTTCGTATAGCTAGCGGGCTTGTGGTAATCAAAAATTTCTTTAAGCAAAACACATTTAGTAGAAACCCTATAAATGTGCGAATGAGTGCCACTATGCCTATAGTGGAGCAATATCGTAAGATGATACTTGCGGTAATAGAGCAGGTTGACAGTGTCTCCGACATATACGATGTGCCCAGTGCCACGATGGAAACGCTCAAACACATGCAATTTGACCTGTTGCCTGAGATGATGCGCACACCAAACTTTGTGTTTCACCGACAGATAGGACACGTAAAAAACTTGTTGTTCCGTCTGATAGAGCTTTGCATAATATATATAGGCAATTTTATCAACTATGAGTCTGAAGATAGTTTGAGAGATAACCGTGCGATGATAGAGGAGTTGTTGGAAAACATTGATAGAATTGGGATGCAGATAGCTACATTCCGCTCAGACACCGTCTACTACTCCGAGCGCAGTGCCGTGAAGATAATTGTTACCTCGCTAGCAGTGATGTTTGTTGCAATGATGCTCCTAATTGTGGTAAGATTTGGCAAATGAAACGTTTTCTCTTATCAGTATTAGCGGTGTTTTTTGTATGTATCCCGTCTTATGCGCAATACAGCGTGCAGCTGGACGGCAAGCCTGCTAACGTCTATCGCATCAACAATGAACAGCGTGTGACGTTGCCCGCGGCATTCCGTGTAAGTAAAGATGTAACTTCGTTTGAACTGCACGTCTCTAGGTATGGCAGACCTGTGATTACGTTAGATTTTAATCAGACAGTTGATGGTTGGTTCTTGAATGGAGATGCACTCGGATTTACCAGCGATACATTCGGGCTAGCGTTTGATTTCGCCACAGGTGCGGTCTACTACCTGTCCGATGATGTGCGGAAACGTATTGAGGATAGCCTCACCCCTAAAAATAGACTTGACTTAAAGGGCATCTCCACTGGCATACCAGAAAAACAGGGTGTTAGAATAATTTTAGTAGACGCATCGGTTCTGCGCAGACAACAGCTTGATAAATTTGGACGCGTTGCAAAGACAAGCGGTGACAATACTGGCGATGGTGCTGATGTGCAGGTTGATTATGCACCTACCAGTCCAAAGATTGTGACTAATACTGCTGGCACTAGGGGCGGGGTAGTGGTGAGCGGCAAGCCTGTCATAAACGCCGCTGCAAACGGGCAGGTAGACCAACTAAAAAAGCTGGTTGCCAGCAGAGCAAATATAAATGAAACCGAAACCGAGACGGGCGATAATGCACTGCTTAAAGCACTGATAGCGGGACACGATGAAGCGGCTATAGAACTAGTCAACATGGGCATAAATATAAAACATAAGAATAGATATGGGCAAAATGCGTTGCACATCGCCGCCGCAGGCGGATATTACGATGTTTCACTGTTGTTATTGTCCAAAGGCTTAAAGGGCAACGACGCTGACAATGCCGGCAATACTGTGCTGATGTATGCTGCACAGGGACCTAGCGAAAGGCTTGTGAGCTTGCTACTCCAGCGCGGAGCATCTGTAAATATTAAGAATAAAAACGGTAGCACACCGCTAATGCTAGCCGCTTATTCTGGCAACAACAAGAGTGTAGAACTACTAATGGGGCGCGGAGCAAGCCTTTCATCCCTTGATGGGCAACGCAATACAGCGTTAATGCAGGCGGTCAAGGGTGGCAACGCCCAGTGTGTAGTCCAACTGACAAGCAATTCTGGCTTTGAGATAAACGTAGCTGACGATTTAGGCAATACTCCACTGCATGCGTCTATATTAACTAATAATAATAAGATTAGCGAACTGCTACTCGCTAGGGCAGCTGATGTAGATGCTAAAAATAAGGATGGATTTACACCTGTAATGCTTGCCTCTAAACAGGGCAATAACGCTATCCTAGTGAAACTCCTTACCAAGAAGCCTGATTTATATCTGACTAATAATTCTTCTATGACAGCTTACGATTTAGCGGTTGAGCGCGGTGGGACGGTTAAAACAACGATGGAAACCGCTATACGCCGTTCAGGTGAGGCATCGGGCGGGCTATTAAACCTAATATCAGCAAATGATATAGCAGGGGTGACTAGGTTAATTGACGAGGGGGCGCGACTGAACTTTTCTAGTCCCGAAACAGGCAACACGCCGATATTTACAGCTGTAACGGCGGGACACCGCGATATGGTGGCACTGCTGTTGAAACACGGAGCGAACCCAAGCTGGCAGAACAACAACGGCAATACTCCGCTACTCGTGGCAGTAAATGCAGGAGACAATAGAGTAGCGAAACTGCTGATAGATGGCAAGGCGGGGGTGAATATCCGCAATAAGAATGGTGATACTGCGCTAATTTGGGCGATTAAACTGCAACGCCCTGTTATGGTGCGTGATTTGCTATCTGCGAATGCCGACCCGAACATTCGCAACTATAAAGGTATAAGTCCACTAATGGTTGCAGAGGGTGAACAGCTCCGCGATATAATAGAACTTCTAAAATCATTCGGAGCGTTCTAATGCCCCGCGCGAAACAACAACTGGGGCAGTTTTTCACTACCAACGTTGACTATATCCTATCCGGCTTTGAAAAATACACTAGAGATAAGGACGTGCAAGACCCGTTCTGTGGAGCTGGTGATTTGCTGAAGTGGCTATGGGAATAAATCTGAATTCGCTTGCTTTATTTAGATGATGGGAGTTTTTAATGATGTTTAATTACGGGCGCAAGTTGTTAGTATTCATATTTGCTATTGCTATAGTCGCAGATGTGCTCAGTAAGTCCCTAGTGCGGGCTAATATGCATGTGGGTGATAGCTTTGAGGTAATATCGGGGCTATTCAATATCACTTATGTGCTGAATAGCGGGGTGGTCTTTGGCATAGGTGCTGACGGCTCTGGGGTGATAAGGTATATCTATATAGTTGTGGCGATATTAGTGGCGGCAGTGCTATTGCTAATGCTGAAAAAAGAATATAAAACGTATAAACTGCGCTCTATAGCATACACGTTGGCACTGGCGGGTGCATTAGGCAATATTACGGATAGGATAACACTCGGTAGCGTGGTTGATTTCCTAGACTTTTACCATGGCAACTTGCACTGGTTCGCATTCAATCTGGCAGATGCCTACATTACAATAGCAGTGGGGCTGTTGCTCATTGACACATTAAAGGCTAGCAATACAGAGGTAGCATAACTTGCTAAAATTGGCATCGTCTGTTATAATAGTCGTGTAGATATTTAAGAACATTGGAGAACATAATGAAAAAGTTTAGTCTTTCATTGATTAGTCTTTTATTATTTGCGGTTTTTGCACATGCAGTGACGCTAGACGTGACTGGCGAGGCGCAAATCAAGAACGGCGACACAGCATCTGCCAAGATAGAGGCTGAAGCGCGCGCTAAGTGGATGGCTATTGAAAAAGGTTCTAAGGTAAAGGTATCAGTTGATACCATTGTCCACGACGGCGAAATGCTGGATGAAAGCGTTAAATCAGCTATCAGTGCGACCGTTACTGATTTTAAGATAACCGATGAGGGCACAGACAAAGGTGTCTATTGGCTCACTGCAAAGGCAACCGTAGAGCCTGAAAAGGCTAATGCAATGCTTACTAAAAATATGTCCATAGTGGTGTATTTGCCTCTAGTGAAGCTGGGCGGACAGGTAGAGGAAACACATCCATTCAGCGAAGAAGTTATAAATGAACTAATCGCTAGTGGCTTTAGCGTGACAGACCCAGTGTCGCTTGGGGATGGCAATGTTGCAAAGCAACTATTAAAGGCAGTTCAGAGCAACGATATGGGCACCGTCCGCCGTTTAGTATCGCAATATGCCGCAGGTTCAGCACTTATCGGCAAGGTGGAAGCAGTGGATAAAGGCAAAGATATAGGCTATCAAAAGGTAAATTTCACCATAGTTGATGGCAATCTATCATATAGGGTAATCGGTGCTAACGCTTCGGGTGCTAAAGCTATACTAAAGAGCGGCTCTATGCAAGGGCGCGGACAAGGCTCTAACAATGACACTGCCGTTGTCTCGCTGTCTAACAATATGGCAAAGAAAAATGCGTCAATACTTGCCAGCGAGGTAGCAACGACCG
>BNUJ01000021.1 GCA_025997275.1 Deferribacterales bacterium | reverse complement strand
AACGCGTAAGCGAACTATTCGCAATGGTTAGGTTCGTCTGTGCCGTCACAGAGTACATATTTGTGTACATATTCAAAGCCATAAAGCATCTCTCCTAAAAATCAATCGCACGTCTCGTGTGGAGCTAATCGGCAAAACATCTATAAAACATTAGCACTTTTTTTTAATTATCTCTCCACCCCCCCACGAGAGGGGGGGGAGTAATAAATTTTACTATCTTCCTATCAGCGATAGTGCTGTTTGCGGCAACTGGTTAGCTTGCGCTAGCATTGCCACAGCTGCGTTCACCAGTATCTGACTCTTAGCAAATGTAGCCGACTCGTCCGCCACATCTAGGTCGCGTATGCGAGACTCTGCTGCCATTAAGTTCTGCCTGCTTATACTAATATTCTTCATACTATATTCCAGCCTGTTTATCTGTGCTCCTATAGTCGCCCTAGCATGATTCGCAGCCTCTAACGCCTGGTCAAACTTAGTAATAGCTTTCTGCGATTCTTCCATAGTGGTAACATAAGCATCACCTATTTCTAGCCCAATAGTGTCCAGTCGCGCTATGCTTACATCAAACGTCTGCCCTTCACTGGCACCTACCTGCACCTTAGTAGACTTGCCCACTATATGCAAGAACACCTCTTGACTCGTATCTGCCGAAAATACTACCTTGCCAGCCACAAACTGCGCATTAGTGCCGACATTAGGCGCAATAATGACATCAACACCTTTAATAACATTGCGCAGACGAGAATCTGACACGACATCTTTACCAATAAACTCACCTGTGTGCGCATCGCTGACAGAAACCGTCATCTCACTATTTTTAGATTCCTGTATCTGCAACACCGACAGCGCATTCAAAACACCTTCATCGGCAACAAACCGCAACTCGCTGGCATTTCCCATAAGCGCAGTCTGCATTATCATTGTGCCAGGCACGGCAAAATTGCCACCATTCGGATTCTGCTCACCGGGTTCTACATAGTGAATTAAATCTGACAGTTGCATATCGCCCGCCACATTCAGCTCAGAGAGTGCACTACGCAACTTGTTGACAAGGTCGTTTATAGTGTCCTCACCCTCCAGAGTAATGCTCGCCATCTTATTGTTAGCATAAACATCCAAATACTGAGTGTTATCTAATACCATGCGTCCATCGGCATTGGTAAATAACCCAATATCTTTTAACTTGACACCGCCAGCACCAACAGTGCCCGCCTTAAAAGCATCTAACGTCACAGAGCCGCTGATAAAACCAGCAACATTGTAGTCCTTATCCCACCTAACAGTGGCTACCTCAAACTTGCCATTATTGATAGTAACAGTAGTTATCTCACCACCAGTGGTCTTGCCATTCTTTATCACCACACTTGGACTACCAATCACACCCGCAACCGTACCACCACCATAACTAGCTTCTGCACCAATAAGGCTAACGTCGGTCGCATCGGTAGCGACAGTCGCTCGAACTCTGATGTCGGTTGCAGCATCAGCACCCGTAGGATTATCACCCTGAAGGGTAAGCAGTACCTTATCGCCGGCAGTAATCTGCTTGCCAACACTAGTTGTCGCACTATTATTATTCATGCTCAGCGTAATCGTCATACCATTATCCATAACAAATTTGCCCGTAGCAACCGCTCCTGTGGCATCATACAGAGTCTGGGTTTTGTCATAGCTGGTACCTGTAGTTGCATCAATAAATGTCACCCGCACATTGCTGATAGAACCGCTCAAAACGACGGTTTGGTCTGACAAGAACTCTACCGCTATATAACCAGTAGATACAGGGGTGCCTGTTACTGTCGCGCTCATGTCCACCGTAAAAGTACCAGCACCACTGTATTGATAGCCGTTGCTTGCCACTGGCTGCCGCTGATACACCGCCTGCATATCAGCACTAGGGTAAGGACCCGGATTCGGTTCAAAAGTCTTGAAGTCTAGTCTAGTTTCATCCAGCGATACTACATCGCCTGTTGCAGCGAATGAGCGCAGAGATGTCCCGTTAGATAACGCCTTCTCTATCAATGTGTCACTTTTAACAGTCATAATATCCGTCTTATACACGGCATTAGTCCCTGGTATAGTGTTAAAGGTCAGCTTATAGTTGCCCTCAGCAGGAGCACCTTTCATAACAACATCTATATTGCCACTATCTGACGACCACAAACCCGAAGACTGCCCCGTTAAAAGCTTCTTCGTGTTGAACTCTGTTGATGACGATATACGGTCAACCTCAGCCTTTAACTGGTCAACCTCTTTCTGAAGTTCCCGTCTGTCGTTAGCAGTATACGTCCCATTACCAGCTTGAATCGCAAGCTCACGCATACGCTGCAACATATCACTGATAACCTCTATCCCGCCCTCAGCAGTCTGCAAAAACGAAATGGCATCCTGCGCATTCATAGACGCCTTGGCAAGCCCCTTTATCTGCCCACGCAACTTCTCAGAGATGGAAAGCCCAGAGGCATCATCTGACGCATGGTTAATGCGCAAGCCACTACTCAACCGCTCAATAGAACGCGTAAGCGAACTATTCGCAATGGTTAGGTTCGTCTGTGCCGTCACAGAGTACATATTTGTGTACATATTCAAAGCCATAAAGCATCTCTCCTAAAAATCAATCGCACGTCTCGTGTGGAGCTATCGGCAAAACATCTATAAAACATTAGCACTTTTTTTAATCATCCCCCCACCCCCCACGTTAAAGCCCCCTCCCCACGAGGGGAGGGGGCGAAAGATTTTATTACCTGCCTTGTATCAGCTGTAGGGCTACCTGCGGCAACGTGTTAGCCTGCGCCAGCATTGCCACACCAGCATTCACTAATATCTGCTTGCTGGCAAATATAGCAGACTCCTCAGCTATATCTAGGTCGCGTATGCGAGATTCTGCCATTATCAGGTTTTGCCTAGTGGTAGACAAGTTCTGCATGGTGAACTCCAGCCTATTAACCTGCGCACCCAGTGTTGCCCGCATATTGACCATACGCTCTATGGCATAATCTAGCTTAGTAACAGCCTTCTGCGCCTCACCCACACTTGTCACATACACATCTTGTATGCCAAGTGCCAACGTATCGCACTGCGGGATAGTAATACCAAAAATCTGCTTCTCGGCACTGCCAACATGAACATAACGGCTCTTATCAACTATGTGCAAATACGTGCTTATTGAAGCCATAGGCTTATACGTCATCTGCCCTAAACTGCTGTCGTAATAAGCCTCCAACCCAAAGTTCGGGTCAACAGCTATATCAACACCCTTTATTATCCCCCGCACCACATAGTCCGATACCTTATCAGTGCCGATAAGCTCATCAGTATGCGCATCATACACAGAAACAACTATATAACTCTCCCTGCTACTCTGCAGCTCCGTGATACCCAGCGCATTCAATAACTCATCGTTAGCTATAAACTTCAAATCTGAAGCTGGTCCCGCTTTAGCAGCCTGAACGATAAGCGTGCCCGGCACCGTATTTATCCCAGTCTTTTGTTTGTTAGCTTCAGTCACATAGCGAACTAGCTCCTCCGCCCTGACAGTGTCCGCCCCAAGCCCTAATTCCACCAATGCCTTTTGCAGCTTATTCACTAAATCGCCAACTGTATTGTTGCCTTCCAGATAAATTTCTGTCATACGATTATGGTTACCATAAATAGTCAAAGTCTGTGTATTTTCCAGTATCATACGCCCATCAATATTAGTAAATGTTGCAATGTCTTTCAGCTTGGCACTGGGCGGTGCAACCTCTCCCTTCAAATACACCTCTATTCCAGTCACAAACGGATTAACCACATCAGACTCTTTAAGCATATCTACATATAGCGGATTTACAACCCACGATAGGCTCGCATCATAGAAATAGCCGCTCTCTATAGTCGCCCCTGCAATAGTGCCACCTGTTATAAGCCCATTCTCTATGCGTATAGTGGGACCATCTACTAGAACAGTCTTAGTTGCACTGTTGCCGTCGTGGTCAGTAGGCACACGCAAGGTGACCCTAGCATCACTGTCGCTAGCACCAGCCGCCACAAATGCCGTCTGATTCATAAACAACATCTTGTCGCCAGCAGAAATAGTGTCAGCCGTATGCACCCCATCTCCAGCTATCGGCAGATAAAAATTGAACTTAGTATCAGCATCAAGCTCAACATATTGGTGATATATGAAACTAGTGCCTACCGCACTAACAGTATCAGCCTGTGAAACCGTGTAGGCGGTCATATCTAATGAGACTGTCTTAGTTACCCTCTCCCCAGTGGCGACATCTACGAACGTGAACTTTACATTAGCAATAGTTTCTCTGCTGACTGCATCATAATCAGCCTCGCTGGTATAGGGGGCTAAACTGGTGTCTTTATTAAAGCCAGATACGGTATTCAGAAACTCTACCTCAATATAACCGCTCTTATTCAGAACGTTTGCGGAATCTAGCATACTGGAAGCGATACCATGGTTATACATGCCACTCACGAGCGAGTTTTCAAAATAGTTGCTGAAAGCTGCCGTTATACTAGCAGAAGCCAGCCTGTATGTAGAGCTTGACGAAACCTTTTGATAGGACGTAAGAAGCTTTTGCTCTGCCTCAATATCTGCGCTCACAACTAACGGCGGATACACATCAAAGCTCATCGTATCCCCCAGACCAACATCTATGTCGCCAAGAGAGCCTAGAAGTTCGCCATCAAATTGACTACCTATAGGGAGCTTAAAGTGGATTGTGTTACCGCCGACATTTACATTCGCCCCATAGTAATACCTGAACTCTGAAGCAATAGGGGGAAAAGTCGCTGACGCAGAATTTACGCTATAAACTTCTAAATCCAAGCTAACAGTTACAGTGGACGTAACATTAGTAGCTGCATCTACAAACTTAAACTCAACACCCGTTATAGCTGGCACAGCCGAAAAATCAGCATCAGAGGTGAGCTGTGCTGTTATGTTTATATTAGTAGCACCATTATTGAACGTAACTGTAAGCGCACCGCTACTGACAAACACACTATCTATATTGTTATCGCTAGATGGTCCCACAGCTGTCTTTAAGCTACTTACCGCCATAAAATAGTTTTTATATGTATTCATTGAAAAATCATAAGCAGCCGTGCTAGTTGCAGACACAAACACACCGCTACTAGTAGGAGCCACCACTGAATTGAACGTAGAATATACTAGCTGCGACCCATTCAACATCTTAATATCGCCCTTCGCAGTAAAATCAACAAGCGCAGGGCTAGCAGAGTCTATCGCCTGAACTAAATCTTTATTCAGCGCAAAGATATTTGATTTGCATATTGAGTTCCTGCCCGTGCCATCTGCATCTATAGTGACGCGATAGTTGGCACTCTCAACAGGTCCCCTAAATATCGCCGTTATCTGGTCGCTGTTAGCCGACCAAATGCCAGCGGATGAACCATTTAGTAGCTTTATAGTGTTGAATTCAGTTGATGCAGCTATATGGTCTATTTCCAGTTTCAGCTGGTCAACCTCTTTCTGTATAGACATACGGTCGTTGGCTGAATACGTGCCATTGCCCGCCTGAACTGCTAGCTCACGCAACCGCTGCAGTGCCTCATTCAAAACCTCCATGCCACCCTCTGCAACTTGCAACATTGATATGCCATCCTGTGCATTGAGTGACGCCCTACTCATAGCCCTAATCTGCGAACGCAACCTTTCTGATATTGCTAACCCAGATGCATCATCAGCTGCATGATTGATACGCAGTCCAGAAGACAAACGTTCTATTGATTTCGTTAGCGCAGTGTTTGCCGTCGCTAGATGCCCTTGAACCGTAGTCGCATACGTGTTAGTATAAACCGTAAGTGCCATAATTAACCTCCGTGTAACTCAGCTTGAACTTCCTTGCTCAAACTCTGGGCATCTTTATAGATTACCCCGTGCCCAAAAATCGCTCTATCTCACCCCCTCACGGGGAACACTACCCTATAACCTCTACTATCAATTCAACTTCCACAGGTGCGCCCGCTGGCAACTCCGCTACCCCCACCGCTGAACGCGCATGAGAACCTGCCTCAACCCCAAATATATCTACAAGTAACTGAGATGCCGCATTCATCACCGCCCCCTGTTTATTGAAACCCACAGCACTCGCCACAAAACCAACTACCTTAACAACACTCTTAACCCTATCCAGACTGCCCAGCTGCGCCACTATATGCGCAAGAGCATTCAAAACACACAGCTTGGCACACTCCTCAGCAGCTGCTACATCTACATTAGCACCCAGCTTGCCCTCAAATATCAGTTTGCCATCCGCTCCTACAGGGAGCATCCCCGAAGTGAATGCCATATTCCCACTACGCTTCAGCGGCACATACACGCCAATCGGTGCTGGTGGCGGTGGCAGTTTAAGACCCAGTTTTGCTAAATTTTCAGTTGCACTCATAAAAACCTCCATTTTTTCGGGAGGTAGAGGAGTGGCGCCCAAACCACCCCCCTTCCCGGTATCGTCTCTCTCTAAACGAATCTCTTATCAAATAACCTTTTTACAGCTTTATAGATTCAGTCTTGCGGATTATAGTCACCTTGCCCGCCTCAAACTTCACCTCTAACGAACCGTAAAACCCGCTCGCGAAAATCTCAGCTAGCATATCGTATAAACGCGCCAGTTGTTGATTTGCTTTCGGTTGCTCCGCCACTTTCAACGCTGCTCCCATAAAAATACCCTCCAAAATATATTTTTTAATCCCTACCGACCCTGTATAAGCTGCAACACATACTGCGGTATCTGGTTAGCCTGAGCTAACATCGCCACACCAGACTGTGTCAACATTTGGAAAGCCGCTAAATTAGTGCTCTCCTCCGCTACATCTAAATCACGTATACGAGATTCGCTAGTCGTCAAATACTGACTCGTGCTAGCTAAATTAGACGTGGTGTATTGCAGCCTTGATACCTGCGCACCTACACTGGCACGCACCTTAGTTACCCTATCTAACGCTACATCAAGACTGGTAATAGCTTTCTCAGCTAACTCGTGCGACACAACCAACAAATTCTCTACACCAAGCCCCTCTAAATCAAGCTGAGGGATAGATATATCCATAACCTGCCCATAGTCCGCCCCTATCTGCAACAGCGGTCTGCTATCAACTATGTGCATATATAGCTTGGTATTAGATACACTGACACTAGACTCAAACATTATTTCGTTGCGAAGGTCTGTATTGTTCCAGCTAACATCAATGCCCGCCCGCGCATCTAGCTTTATCTCCGCCCCGCCTATTAGCGAATACGCCCTATCATCACTCACACGCTCGCTGGCTATATGCACACCCGTGTGCGCATTGCTAATATCCACTATGCTAGTGCTGTTTATTGAACTGCGAACGGTGATAAGACCTAATGCATCTAATATGTCGCTGTCGCCCGTGAACGCCAACTCGCCTTGCTTGCCCGGTATCGCACTTTGCACTAATAGCGTGCCATGAACGCTGTCTAAAGCATCACTGCGCGTGTTAGGCATAGTCACATACTGAATCAGCTTAGAATTAACCTCCGGAGTGCTCGTTCCCATAGCGAGGTCTTTCACAATCGCCTTATTCAGCTTATTTACTAAATCAGCTATCGTGTCGTCAGCCTCCAAGAACACAGTCGCCTGACGGCTGTTACCATAAACAGTCAACTCCTGCGTAATATCCAACAACATTCTGCCGTCTTCATTAGTGAAAGCTTTCAGTGAACGTAGCTTGGTTGTGCTGGTCGCCGCCTCGCCAGAACCTTTAACCTCAAGCGCAATCTTGCCATCAGTCGTCCCCGCATATAGCGTGCTAACTGCCGTATCTAGCTGAACACCAACACCATCATCAAAAGTTAAATCTATACTGCCTAAGTTTATATTGCCCGTCTGCGAATCAAGTTCGGCATAATGCACCGTCACGATATTCAAGTTAAGCGTGCCCGTAGAACTATCTACTACCCTAGTCAACTCATGTGCACCATACACAATAACCGGAGAGCTTTGCACACCACTAGGACCCTCATTCAGCTGGATAGTGCCGCCACCATGCTCAAGTAGCTCTGATTCATAAACCTTAGGAGCTAACACAGGCATATAAACCGTGAAACTCATACTATCGCCAACAACAATATCTAAACTGCCCGCACTGCCGTTAGGTTCGCCGTCATAGTTAGTGCCTACAGGCATTTTGTAGTGAACCATATTGCCGCCGATAAGAAAACTAGCCTCATAGTAATACCTGTTAGTAGCACTAGGAAAAATTGTTGAGGAACTTACACTATAAACCCCCAACGTCAGCGAAGTAGTAACGGTGAATACATTGCCCGCCCCATCCACAAAGCTGAACTTAACACCATCTATATTAGGCATACTTGCAACACTAGTTGCTGACGTAATCTGTGCTGTTATATTTATATTTGTAGCACCCAACGTGAACTCAACCGTCAGCGTGCCACTAGAATTAAACACACTATTCGCATTGCCACTAACTGATGATGTTACAGTAGTCAAACCTGTGATAGCCTTAAAATACGTGTTATACGTGCTCGCTGGCGATGCAGGAACAAGATTAAAATCGTAACTGCCAGCTGCACTTGCAGATGTAAATATATTTGGTATTGCAGTCGGTGCCGCACGCGTATAAGGTGCTAAACTAGGATAAACATCGCTGACATTGGCTGAAACCGATATTAACAGCTTGTCGCCATTATGAATGCCGCCACCTTCAAGGGTGTTGACCATCAGATAAGCATTGCCCGCAGCATTCGGTAAAACTAGGTTGACATAGTCAGACCTAGCAGCTTCTAAATAAGGCGACACTTCGCCCGTCTTGGCATTGATAAAACGATACTTTACCCTAACTTCGTCAGCATTAACCGAACTGTTTAAGAACTCTACCTCAAAATAGCCACTGACGGTAGATGCAATAACCCCAACAGAGGCGTTCCACGTAGAGTTTGGCTGAGCATATCTGCCTATAATGTGCGTATCAGCCGCAGTGAGCGTTGATAACCCCGCAGTAACCGTCACCACAAATGGCACATTTTCGGTAGCAGTAAGCCCCTTAGGTGAACTAGATTTCAATATATTAGGCTTGTCAACACCTTCAATGTCAGCCAGTTGCGCCCCAATCTGACTCTCATTCAAGCTCAAAATATTGCTCTTTTGCACCTGATTTACGCCGGGCTTTACGTTAAGCGTCATCTCATAGTTGCCAGCTGCAAGCGGTCCGCGTATAATCGTTGATAAAAAATTATTATCAGTAGTCCATAGTCCAGCCGCTCTGCCATTGATTAACTTGTTGGTGTTGAACTCTGTGTTGTTGGCTATGCGGTCAATCTCCAGCTTGAGCTGGTCAATCTCCTTTTGCATTTCCATACGGTCGTTAGCTGAATAGGTGCCATTAGCTGCCTGAACCGCAAGCTCCCGCATACGAATAAGCATTGCAGAAGTTTGCTCCATAGCACCTTCAGCCGTCTGTAAGAACGACATGCCATCTTGCGCATTGAGAGACGCTTGCTTTAGACTTTTAATCTGCCCGCGCATCGTCTCCGAGACGGATAGACCAGCTGGGTCGTCAGCGGCATGATTTATACGGAGTCCAGAAGATAGCCGTTCAATAGTCGTTGATAAGCGCGACTCGTTACTGCTCAAGTAAGAGTGAGCCACCATCGCACCGAGATTCTGATAAATAGACAACGCCATAACATCCCCCTTGATTCTTTCAATAGAAAGGCGTATTAGTTCAATTGTTGCAGGGGGTATCGGCAGGTTTTAGAAAAACTTTAGAGAAAAATTAGAAAAAAAACTGAACTTGACAATATCATAGGAGGGTGCGTAAAATACCCGCTATGACAGCTCAAAATAACGATACCCCGATGATGAAACAGCTAGCGACAGTTAAAGCACAATACCCAGACGCTATCATATTCTGTCGCGTTGGCGACTTCTACGAAGTGTTCGGCGAAGACGCCATTACCACATCAAAGGTGCTCGGAATAGCCCTTACCAGCCGCAACAAAACCAGCTCCGACCCCCTGCCTATGTGCGGCGTGCCATACCGCGCCTATCAACAATATATGCTAAAAATGATTCGCGCTGGCTACAAGGTCGCCATATATGACCAACTGGAAGCTCCCGCACTGGCAAAGGGGATAATCAAACGCGGCATCACCCGCATAGTATCGCCGGGTACGGTCATTGACGAGGTAGAACTGCCAGATGCCGCTAATAACTTCATCGTAGCAATCTACCGCGATGAAATAGCCTTCTACGTAGCCGCTGGCGATATATCCACAGGGGAGATACATCTAACCCAAACAACCGAACAACTGATAGATGACACTATAACAGCATTCCAGCCAAAAGAAATTATCACAACATACGAACTATCACTTACAAGTGGCGCACCTAGACAAATAATGCAGCCTGCCACAACCGCTAACGCCATTAAAGCCATAATCGCACTATATGAGGACATAGAAAAAAACAAACGCGAACTAACCCTGAAAGATTTAGGCATTGAAAATAAACAGCTAGCCGTTCCATTTGAAATGATACTCCGATACGTCAAAGAATCTATGCTAGACGCTACTTTCGCCAGACCAAAAACATTGAGCGAAACAGGGCTGCTTACCCTAGATAGCATTGCTATTAGAGCACTAGAGCTAGTATATAGCCCCTACGAGGGCGGACGAACGCTGATGCAAGTGTTAAACCGCACTAGCACATCTATGGGCGCAAGGCTACTCCAATGGAAAATACTGCGCCCATCCAGAGATGTAGCAGTTATCAACAAACACTTAGACATTGTAGAATATTTTACAAAGAATAATGCCCTTGCAGAGGAGCTAGACAAGCTGTTGTCAAGCGTTTATGACGTAGAACGCATTACAAACCGCATATCCGCAAAGCGCGTATCGGCTAGAGAGCTTGTCTGGCTACGAGATTCGCTACTAGAACTGCCGCGCATAGCAGACATACTAGAAAGTTCAGGCATTGAAAATATCGCAAACTTAGGCGTTAAAATGAAAGACGCGGGGCTAATAGCCGATATGCTAATGGCGGCTATCGCAGACGAACCGCCACAAACACTAACCGCAGGCGGTATCATAAAAACAGGCTACAACAAGACCGTTGATTCTCTGCGCTCCGCTACTACAAGCGGCGGAGATAAGATACTCGCACTTGAAAGCAGACTACGCGAGCAAACTAAAATTAACTCGCTGAAAATATCCTACAACAAAATGCACGGCTACTATGTAGAGGTGACAAGAGCAAACCTGCATAAAGTGCCACACGATTTTGAGCGCGTATATACGCTGGTGAACGCCGAACGATTCATAACCCCTGAAATACAGGAGCTAGCAGGCAAAATACTAGGTGCTGAGGAACGACTCGTCCAGCTAGAATATGACTTATTCTGCTCCGTGCGCGATATGGTAGCGGAAAGCGCGGCAATGTTGAGAGCAACAGCCACAAATATAGCCAAACTAGACCTATATATATGCTTCTGCAAAGTATCGTTAGAGCATGGCTACATAAAGCCAATAGTAGATGACAGCGGCGAACTAGATATTGAGGGCGCACGCCACCCTGTAGTGGAAACACTAATGAAAGGAGAGTATATACCAAATGACGTTCACCTAGACGAGCGGTCAGGCAAACTAATGTTGATAACAGGACCAAATATGGCTGGCAAAAGCACATATATGCGAAGTATCGCACTAGTGGCACTAATAGCACATATTGGTTGTTTCGTGCCAGCAGAACGGGCGCATATCGGCGTGCTTGACAGGATATTTACAAGGGTAGGAGCTAGCGACAATATATCACGCGGGCAGTCAACATTTATGACGGAAATGACGGAAACAGCGAACATATTGAGGAATGCCACTGACAAATCGCTACTAATCATTGATGAAATTGGACGCGGCACATCCACCTATGATGGAATATCAATAGCATGGGCAGTGGTGGAGTATATACTAGACAAAATTAAAGCCAAGACACTATTCGCTACGCACTATTTTGAGTTGACAGACATTGCAGAGCTAGAGGGAGCGTCTGGCATAAAGAACTACACAGTATCAGTACGAGAAATGGATGATAATGTTATATTTATGCGCAAGATTATTCCCGGTGTGGCTGACAAGAGCTATGGAATATACGTAGCCAAACTTGCGGGGCTACCAAACGACCTAATAGTCCGCGCTAGAGAGGTGCTAGGTAGCCTGCACGCTAATCAAGAAAGTGCACTTGCACCTATGCCAGCACCAACATCCTCGCCTGCATATGCGTTCACCCCCGTGCCGAAACAGATTAAAGGCAGTGAGATAGCGGTGCGTCAGCTGTTAATTTTTGACGAAAATCACCCCGTGCTAGAGCGATTAAAGAATATTGATGCCAACACTATGTCGCCTATAGAGGCGTTAAACCTAGTGGTAGAACTAAAAAAACTTGCAAATTAAAAATATGTTGACAGGATTGGTTGTTTAGTGATAGTATCAGCGCGTTATTTTTTATTTCTAAACGCCCAAGTAGCTCAGTTGGCAGAGCAAGGGACTGAAAATCCCTGTGTCGATGGTTCGATTCCGTCCTTGGGCATAACAGCATAATATAAAGGCACTATTTTGAGCAAACGGGCGATTATGCGTTCTCGTTGGTGCTTTCATACCTTGCTGACCATAACGGCTGGCAAACAGCAAAATCGCATCAACTTGTCGTTCAAGCTCCCGAACGGAATACTTGTTTTTGACCGCTAATGTCAGATAAAATTCACGGGCTTCATCGGTTTTAGCTGCCGATATGATTATCAAATTGTGCGACCAAATAACTTCTCGCGACAGCGTTGCGAGAAGTTTGTTGATTGTTGATTTTACAACATTTTTAGCCATTTTACAACTTCCTGTCCATGTTTCCATTTTCTCTCCTAAATCCCGAAATACTTCTCAAAGAACGCGCGGAGTTTCTGCAATACGACAGACTTTTTCTTCGTGCGAGCTTTGTCTTTGCCGAACAAACCAATCGCGGGTAAGATTTTATCAAAACCCGTTCCAGTTGCTTTAATCTCACCATCGCGGAAAGATTTTTCAATAAAGGTTTTCGTCGGGGCTTCTTTCAAGCCTTCTTCTTCAATGATTTTTTGCAGGTCTTCCGCGCGGCGCTTGTCCGCGAATGCTTTCCAATCGGAATCAATATCCAGTTTTTTGTCGTTGTTCAATGTCGCGATAAAGTTTTGGATAAGCTCCTTTTTACTGCGCAGCTCGACGCTTGAATTCATCGCCTTATCAATCGTTGTAAGGATTTCTTTGTCCTTCATTTTGGACTTGTGGTATTTGGCGACCAGCTCAAGAATGTAATCGATGTCGATTGTAATCTGCTTGACCAGCTCCATTTCAAATTCAATGTCGTCGTTGATTATCTCCTTGTCACCGCCCGCATCTTTGCGTAGCTTGTCATACAAATCCAAGTATGCGCTCTGATAATCCTGAAAATCGCGTTCGGTCAAAATCTCGTTCTCTTTGAATTCGTCGAATGAGGTCAGGATATTCTTTGCCCGCAGGATTGCGCCGTAAAGTTTGATGAATTCTTTTTCAGCCTTCTCCCCGACAATGAGCATTCCCGCCAGCGGAAACTTTTCCAACAATTCTGCAATCAAGTTTTTGTAGCCTACCTGCGGCTTGCCGTCTTTGTCATAGCCGTTGTAATAATCGTCGTAAGATTTCAGCAATACAATGCCGCCAGCCTCGCGGTCGCCGAAGATTCCGATGGCTTCGTTCGTGGCTTCTTCCAAGTTTCTGAAGCAAACGATGTTTCCGAATGTCTTGACCGAGTTCAATATGCGGTTCGTGCGCGAGAACGCCTGCAACAAGCCGTGATGTCTAAGGTTCTTGTCAACCCAGAGAGTATTTAATGTCGTCGCATCAAAACCCGTTAGAAACATATTCACGACAATCAGCAAGTCTACTTCGCGATTTTTAACCCGTTGCGACAGGTCTTTGTAATAATTTTGGAACTTGTCCGAACTGGTGTCGTAATTTGTCTTGAAGGTTTTATTGTAATCCTTAATCGCCATGTCCAGAAAATCGCGCGAAGCCTTGTCCAAGCCGCTTGTATCTTCCAAATTTTCGTCTGGAACAAAATCCCCGCCTTCGTCCTCATTTACGCCGAAACTATAAATCAGTGCCGTTTTGAGCCGTTGTGCTTCTGGCAGCTGCGCCATTTGCTTTTGGAATTCAGCGTAATAAAGTTTTGCCGACGGAATGGAGTCCACCGCAAAAATAGAATTAAAGCCGGACAGGCGAATTTTTTGCTTTATCTCTTCCGCCTTTTCCGCGATAACCTCTTTGACATTCATAAGTTTGTTGAAAATATAAGAGCCGTCGTTGCGCTTGGTCTTCTGGTTGAAATGCTCCAAGATATATGAAACATTGTTTGCGATTCTACGCGGGTCTTTCAAGGCCTTTTCCATCTCTATGGCATAGACCTTTTTATCTTTGATGTCGGTCTTCATTTTTATGGTGTTGATATAGTCAATGCGGAACGGCAGGACATTCTCGTCATTGATTGCGTTCACAATCGTGTAGATGTGCAGTTTCTGCCCGAACGCCTGTTCGGTGGTTTTCAGCTGCGGATTACCGCCGCCAGAGGCATTGACGGCAAAAATAGGCGTGCCGGTGAAGCCGAAGATATGGTATCTCTTAAAATTCTTGATAATCTGGGCGTGCATATCGCCGAACTGCGAGCGGTGGCATTCGTCAAAAATCAAAACAACATGCTTATTGAAGGCAATGTGGCTTTTGTTTTTTGATATAAAGTTCGCCAGTTTCTGTATCGTTGTGATAATGATTTTATCGTTCGGATTTTCAATCTGCTTTTTCAGAATGGCGGTGCTGGTGTTGGAATTCGCCGCGCCTTTCTGGAACTTGTCGTATTCCTTCATGGTCTGGTAGTCAAGGTCTTTGCGGTCGACGACGAACAGCACCTTGTCAATATAGTCCAGCTTGGTCGCCAGCTGCGCGGTTTTGAACGATGTCAGCGTTTTGCCGCTGCCCGTGGTGTGCCAGACATAGCCTCCCGCGTCTATCGTTCCCAATAATTGCTTGTGGTTGCTGGACATGGCGATTTTGTTGATAATCGCTTCGCTGGCCGCAATCTGATACGGGCGCATTGCCAGCAGGAGCTTGTCGCTGGTAAAGACGCAGTATTTTGTAATGACAGAAAGCAGGGTGTGCTTTGACATAAATGTCTTTGCAAAATCTGTCAAATCGGCAATGCGCTTGTTTTTGCTATCCGTCCACCAAGACGTGAATTCATAACTATTGCTGGTCTTTTTGCCGGATTTCCCGTTCAGTTCCTTGATATGCGCGTTGCGGGTGGTGTTGGAATAGTATTTGGTGTGCGTGCCGTTGGAAATAACGAATAATTGCACATATTCATAAAGCCCAAGGTCTGCCCAGAAAGAATCGCGCTGATAGCGGTTGATTTGATTGAAAGCCTCGCGGATTGCAACGCCGCGCCGCTTTAATTCAATATGAACCAGCGGAAGCCCGTTGACCAATACGGATACATCATAGCGGTTGTCGCGCGTTCCGGACGCCTCGTATTGGTTGATAACTTGCAAAGCGTTGTTGTGGATATTGGCTTTGTCCAGAATAGAGATGTTTTTCGTACGTCCGTTGTCCAGACGGAGGTTATACCGCTCGTTTTCTTGAATGTTGAAAGTTTTCTCTTCTATACCTTCCGTCGCCTTGCACAGGTATTCGTTCATAAGGTGCGACCATTCGGCATCGGAAAATTCATATTTGTTCAACTTGGAAATCTGCACGCGCAGATTGGCGAGCAGGTCATCGTTGTTCTTGACGACAAGGTATTCATAGCCGTTGGATTTCAATATGCGGATAAACTCTTTTTCAAGGTCGGCTTCGGACTGATACTTCGCCGCCCCCAAGTCCTGCGGCGTGTATTCTGCGACAACGGTTGAAAAGTTATTCTGCGCGATGATGTTCAATTCTTTCATCCTATGCCTCGGCCGGGAAGGTTAGCAGCTTGTCCCGATAGTATTCGTATTGCTGATGGCGGGCGGAGATTTCGGCGGGCAACCCACCGCTCAAATCATTCACCAGCGCGTCAAATTTATCAAGTATGGCGACAATGCGGGCTTGCTCGTCCAGCGACGGCAACGGTATTTTGCACTTTGCCATATCATCGCCGCTAACGCGAATGACCTTTGTCCCTGTCGCATACCGCTTTTTGTGGTCAAAGAACATTGGCGTTTGCATAAAATAAGAGATATATTTGGGGTTTTGGTCGTGGCGGAAAATATACATATCGCCGCTGATGCCAATTTCCCCATCACCGAGCCACACACACGACTTGCAAACATCTTCCGTATTCTCGCTTGTCGTGGCAATCAGCAAATCGCCCTTGCGGGCTTTGCGGAGTTTCTTCGCAAGGGCTTCGGATACGAACGATTTTGTCCGGTCGGCGGAAGTTCCATAAAATGTATAAATCTGGCCGTAGTGGATGCAGCCCACGCCCTCGGGGGTAAAATCTTTCTTCTGCAATCCGTTTCCGCGTATGAACATTCCTATTTCTCCGAGGGTTCGCCAGACAACGAAAGGACTCTCTCTCTCTAGGTTTCTGCCGTTTTCAGGGAATGAGAGGAGTTGGTCGCGATAAAAATGGTATTGCTTTGTTCTTGCTTCCAGCTCTGCTTCCAGCTCTGCTTCCAGCTCTGCTTCCAGCTCTGTGAAATTGTCAAGAATCTTGACAATTTCACGCTGGATTTCCAGCGGGGGAAGAGGAATTTCAAGGGCTCTTATATTTTTGCTGTTCAGCCCCGGAATGCCAGCCCCGTGCTTGGATTCCATAATTTTCGCCTGATTATGCTTTACGAAAAAAAACAGGTATCGCTTGTCCAAGTCGGCGGTGTTCGGGCGGATGACATAGCAATGCGCTCCGGCCCAGAATTTTGTCTTTATCCAATTTACGAATCCGGCGGACGCGCCGCCCTGCGAAATCGTTATCGTATTTTCTTGCTCGTTGTATTTTTCGGAATATCCCGACGCCGCCACGCCGCCGTTTATAATCGGATAGTCGCCGACCTCGTGCATATCGCGCTTGTTGAACTGCGAGCCGGTGTAAATGTCGCAAACTTCCCCCAGCGGTTTATATTTCACACCATCGGGGCAGAGGTCGGCAATCATTTGCTCTATTTTGTTCATTTCGCTACCTTCTTCAATTTATACTTCCTGCCCTTGTTCTGTCCGATTGCGACCAATACACCAGCCGTTACCAGTGCGGCAAAGTATTTTTTGACGCTTTCCGCTGATTTATTCGTAAGCAACTGCGCCTTGTAATTATCAATTTCGCCGTTATTTTCAAGGTATCCTATTATCCCAGCCAAAAACTCTTTTTCGCCTTTGCCCAATTTATCGGTAATTATATCGGTGATTATATCGGTAATCTTTGTCGTAGGCAATTCCTGCAATGCCTTGGAAATCGCCGTCAGCATAAACTCTATAAACTCGGTGGAATCCGCTGTTTTTTCAGCCCGACCAAGAACGGCATAGTATTTCGCCTGATTCTCATAAACGATTGTTTCTACCGGAACCCATGCAAAAATCTCGTGCCATTTCGACAGC
>BNUJ01000020.1 GCA_025997275.1 Deferribacterales bacterium | reverse complement strand
ATTAAATGGGGGGAGGGGCAGACATGGAGCAACTTTAATGAGCGCATAACTAACAACCTCGCTTATGAAGATAAAGCAACACAGCAGAATAACGCTAACTTTCATAAATTGCAAGCAAAAAGTTACAAGTTTTATCCTTAGATTTTATCCTTAATAAATTATATAATATGTTTGAGCTTACCCGTTCCTTCAGTCTAAAATGCTAATGAAAATACGTAGCGTTGACACCCGCCTAATATTCGTTTATTCTTATCGGAATAATTTATATAGGCAGGCTCAGACCATGGACATTGAAACTATTCTATCACACGCAGGTTCTCAATGGGACAGGCTTACAGGTGCAATTAGCACCCCAATATATCAAGCGACCGCCTACAAACACCCATACTTAGGCTACGAGGGAGATTTTAGCTACTCCCGCACCCTATCCCCCACTAGGCAAGCACTGGAACAGACGCTCGCCCGTATTGAGGGTGTGGACTACGCATACACTTTCAGCTCTGGTATGGCGGCTGTGGATACCATTTTTCGCCTGCTGAAACCAAAAGACAAGATAATCATATCAGAAGACCTATACGGTGGCACATTCAGACTGCTGAACCAAACATATAAGAGCTACGATTTTGACGTGCTATATATTGACACCAGCGATAACGATGCAGTAGACAAGGCGTTTAAGGGTGGTGCAACGGCTGTGTTTGTAGAGATGCCTACTAATCCACTGTTAAAGGTGGCTGACATTCGCTATATATCGGCACTTGCTAAAAAGGCGGGGGCGTTGCTGATAGTGGACAATACTTTCCTCACCCCGCTAAATATACGTGTGTTTGACTATGGTGCAGATATTGCCGTGTATAGTGCCACAAAATACCTGTCGGGTCATAACGATGTGCTGGCTGGCGCAGTTGCAGTGAAAGATAGCGTGCTAGCAGAGCGTATCCAGTTCACACAAAATGCTGTGGGGGCTGTGCTCGCTCCGTTTGATGCGTGGTTATTGCTCCGTAGCCTCAAAACATTGAGCGTTCGCCTTAGCAAGCAGAGTGAGAACGCCATTAAAATAGCGCAGTTTCTAGCTGAACACCCAGCTGTGGAGCAGGTGAACTACCCTGGGCTTGCGGATAGTCCATTTTACGAGCGATTGAAATCGCAGTCTGCTGGATTTGGTGCGATGTTGTCATTCTGGCTAAAAAGCAGTGAGCGAGTTGCTGATATACTCAGAAGTGTGAAAGTATGGACTTTTGCCGAAAGTCTTGGCGGGGTAGAGTCGCTCATTACCTATCCGCTCACGCAGACACATTCATCCATTGATGCTAATATACTTGAACGACTTGGAATAAACGATAGACTGTTGCGTTTGTCCGTTGGCGTTGAGAATGTGGACGATTTAATAACTGACTTAAAAAATGTATTATAAACATATTAAATACACTTGGAGGTGTAGTCGTGGGTAAGTTCAACGATACTGATATTATTCATGCCGATTTAGGCGATGAGCGGTTTTTGGGTGCGTCCTCTGTGCCAATCTTTCATGCGTCCACTTATCATCAGCCGAACCCGTCTAATCCGCCGAGTTATCGGTATAGCCGCACAAATAGTCCTACTAGGGACACATTAGAAAAGGTTATTGCCAAGCTAGAGGGGGGGACGCGCGGTTTTGCATTCTCGTCTGGTGTGGCGGCAATAGCATCGGTCTTTATGACATTCAAACATGGTGACCACATCATCGCCCCAGACGATATATACGGCGGGACGTTCAGCTTGTTGACCGAATTATTCGTCCGCTGGGGGCTGAAATCCACATTTGTTGATATGACAAACCCTGCTAATATTGAAAAAGCTATCACTAAAGACACGGTGGCTATCTATGTAGAGACGCCCTCAAATCCGTTTCTATGTATCACAGACTTGTCTGCCGTTGCTAATATTGCTAAAAAGCATAAACTAACGACTATTATAGACAATACCTTCTCTAGCCCATATCTGCAAAAGCCGTTTGATTATGATTTTGATATAGTTATCCATAGCGCAACAAAGTTTTTAGGCGGACATAGCGATGTGCTTGCTGGCGTGGTGGTGACTCGTGATAAAGCGATAGGGGCACAAGTCTCAAACGTGCAGGTAGCGTTCGGTGCAGTGCTAGACCCGAACTCATCTTGGCTATTGCTACGAGGCATTAAGACGCTTGCAGTGCGAATGAAACAAAGTCAGCTCGGAGCGCAGATTGTAGCGGAAGCTTTAAGCAAGACACAAGGGATAAAGAAAGTCTATTATCCGGGGTTAGAAAGTCATCAGGGCTACGAAGTCCACCGCAAACAGGCAAGGGGTGCAGGAGCAGTGATGTCGTTCACACTTGACGATAATATTGAGCCTACGAAATTCTTTGAAGCTATTAAAATACCGATAATTGCTGTGTCGCTTGGTGGCGTAGAAACGATACTCAGCTACCCGTGCAAGATGTCGCACAACACGATGCCCGCTGATGAGCGAGAGCGGCGCGGGATAACAGAGCGGTTTATGCGCCTGTCTATCGGACTGGAAGAGCCTGCTGATTTGATTGCTGACATCAAAGATGCCCTTAAAGCGAGCAAAAATTAGCTATGCCAATCAATATACCGCTGAGTTTGCCCGCACGTTCTGCCCTAGAGGGGGAAAACGTATTCGTAATGACGGAAGAGCGCGCCATCGCACAGGATATACGCCCACTAGAGATTGTCATAGTCAACCTGATGCCCACTACTATAACGACTGAGTTACAACTATTGCGTCTGTTGAGCAATTCCCCGCTACAGGTCAACATCACGCTCATATCTGCCATTAGGAGTGCGCCTAAGCATGCGCCGATTGCACACTTAAAGCGATTTTACACAACTTTTGATGATGTGCGCAACAAAAAGTTTGACGGTATGATTATCACAGGTGCACCAGTCGGCACTTTGCGATTTGAAGAGATTGAATACTGGAAAGAGCTTACGGAGATTATGGACTATAGCCAGACGAACGTCTTCTCAACCGTATATATATGCTGGGGAGCTGTGGCAGGCTTGTATCACCATTTTGGGATAGAAAAACATACACTTAAAGAGAAGCTGTTTGGGGTGTATGAACATCGTGTTCTTGAATGCCGCAACCCGATATTTCGCGGGTTTGACGACAAGTTCTATATGCCACACTCACGCTATGCCAATGTGTTGAAAGAGGATATTTCGGCTAACCCTAACCTGAAAATCATTGCCGATTTTAACAATCCTGATGCGAATATTGGCATCCTTAAAGACGTGAATCGCCGTCAACTGTTTGTATTAGGGCACATGGAGTATGACGCCTGCACGCTTGGCGAAGAATATAGGCGAGATATAGACAAAGGGCTAACAATAGACCCCCCACTGAACTACTACCCGCAGAACAATCCCGCACTGCCACCAGTGGTGCGGTGGCGCGCACACGCTAGCCTATTCTACTCAAACTGGCTAAACTTCTACGTATATCAAGATACACCCTACGAACTAGATAGGATATAGCAATGGACAATGATAAGTATTTGCAACCTAGAACTTAGACCCAATGGAGAACTCTATCCTTGAGCGTTCCTCGTCTTTCTTTCTGTCTAGTTTATAGCCTATTTCAAAGCGTAGTAGTCCTACTGGGGTGAACATCCGTATGCCGCCACCCGCCGACATACGTGGCTTGGTAGAGCCGAACGATATGCCGTCATCAAAAACCTGCCCCATATCAAAGAAACCTACTAGACGTATGCTTATGTTTTCCTCAAACACTGGTCGCCACAGCTCAATATTGCCTTGATAGTATTTATTGCCACCATACACATAGCCGTTGGAGTCCTTCGGACTGATTTCACGCGTTTGAAAGCCACGCACCGAATACATCCCCCCTAGATAGAACCGTTCGTCAATAGGTATAGGGTGATTGCCGCCACTCTGGGCGATGTTCCATAACTGTCCACCCTCGCCATGCAACGTAAACACAAACCGCGCAGGCAACGGATGGTAGTAAGACATTTCAAGTATCCCTTTCAGATAGTCAGCATCGCCCATATCAAATATACCAGCGTATTTTAGCCGCGCAGTCGCCTTGAACCCATCGCTTGGGTCTATGTTATTGTTTAGATTTGCATAGGTAATAGACGGCGTGAACGATATCGTCTCCGTTATCCCTTTCTGGTCGCTGATGTAGTGCGTTACATTGTCGGCTATATTGTAAATATTCACATTGTCATAGGCAAACGCATAGTTCATGAACAACCGCCGTTTAATGGGTTGATGTCCTAACCGCAACGCAACACCATTAGCACGACGCACGTATTCGGTGTATGACACCTCACGCGAATATAAGTCAATGCCCGCTGAGTATGGTCTATTGAACACCCATGGGTCTGTATAGCTAACCTGATAGTCTCTGCGTTTTGTGTAGCTAGTGTATTCCGCATATAGTTTCAGCGATGTGCCGTAACCAAACAAGTTAGCCTGCGAGAACTCCATCCGCCCTATCCACGACTCCTGCGTAGAATATGCGGCTGTTACGCTAATAGAGCCGTCCTGCGCCTCTTTAACATTTGCGTTTATATCGGTATGCGTTTCATCTACGCTACGCTCCGCAAGGCGTATATCCTCGTAAAACCCATTTGCCATAACGTTGCGTTGGGCTTCACGTAGCAACTTGCCACTGTATAGGTCGCCCTCGTAGATGTCAAACTCACGCCGTAGCACATTGTCGCGCGTCTTTTCGTTGCCAGTGAACTCTATGCGGTTAATGCTGACTAGCGGTCCTTCCTCCACATTTAGCAATATGTCAACAGTCTGCGCTTGGTCGTTGAACCGCACGTCAGGCACTACATTTGCCTTTGCATAGCCTATGTCAGAATACATATCAACGATTGATGCCATATCTCTGCGAAACTGTGTTATGTTGAAATAATCCCCTGTGCGCAGTTTTGTCGCATTGTCGTAATCGTCACGCTCAAATAGTTTCAACGTGTCCGAATAGTCAACAAGCGATACTTTGTAGCGAATCCCCTCCCTCACGCGGATAAGATAGTTCATTCTGTCGGGGCGGTCGGGCTGAAACTCCACATGCGCCTCGCCTACGTCAACATTAGCATAGCCCTCTGACATGTAAAACTGGCGGACACGCTCCCTATCAATCTCTGTAATATCTTTCATCAGCATACCGCTAGAGTTCATAATAGACCAAAAGTCTTTCTCTTTAGTCATCATCTGCTCTTTCAGCTTTTCTGTGCTGTAGTTTTCATTGCCGTAGAACCATATATTATAGATACGAGCACGCTTGCCCTCAACCACATCAAAAACTATGTTAACGCTTGTGACACTGGTATATTCCAGCTCGTGAGTGATTTTAACGTTGTAATATTCGTCCTTTTCATAAATATCTTGTAGTGCTTTTATACTAGAGCCTAACAGTAGCAGGTTTAACGGCTCCCCCTTTTTAACGGTGACGGTTTCTAGTAGCTTGTCCTGCGAATATTTTTTGCTACCAGTCAGGCGGATGTCCGCTATCAGCGGCATTTCACGCACTATATAGGTGACAGTGAATCTATTGTTGACAACTGCGGCATCTATTGATACCTCAATGAAATAGCCCGTTTTGTGGAGCTGTTCTATGGTCTTTGCCACCTCGTCTGGGTTGAACTCGGAGCCTGTTTTTATGAGATACGGGGTAATCCTGTCATCGGGTATACGCTTATTGCCAGAGATAGCAACCCTCTCTACCCTAGCGGCAAGAGAAACTTCAGCAAATAGTGCTAAAATTAAGAATAACAGACCAAAACGTTTAAGTGTTGCGTACATTGAATGTAGAATATAGCTCAACCCCTGTTGCTTTGTCAAGGCATTTATGATAATATTTTGACATGCAAGCGACTATCATAGAGAATACTTCCCACAACTCTTATGGGTTTCTAAGCCTCTCTGTGCCAGAAGAAGCTGTGAATGATTACCGCCCCGGTCAGTTCTATATGCTTAGTGCTAACAATAAGAATACTTACGACCCTATCTTGCGCCGTCCATTTGCACCATATAGCGTGAATAGCGATAGACACGAATTAACCTTTTTGTTTTCCATAGTTGGCAGAGGCACGCGTGCGCTTGCTGATATGGGGAAAGACGTTAGACTATCAATAAGTGCTCCGCTTGGAAACCCTTTCAAAATATTAAAGGGCAATATTGCGCTGATAGCTGGCGGAGTAGGACTTGCGCCGATAAACTACCTTGCAAAGCAGTTGATTTATGCGGGGGCTAACGTGACACTCTACTATGGCGCACGCAACAAGGACTTGCTATTTCCGCCGTTTATAGATAATAAGTTTGGCAGTTTCAAGCATGCAACACCTAAATCCAAGCAAACAAAACTGGTAATATGCACAGACGACGGCTCTTATGAGATACAAGGTTTCGGCACGGATTTATTTGCAACAGATGTCGCTAACACTCACTTTGACGCTTGCTATGCTGTGGGACCAAAGCCGATGATGAGAGCGGCTCACGACATTTGCGTGAAACATAACATTCCTCTGCATATATCCCTAGAGGAGATTATGGCGTGTGGCGTAGGAGCATGTGGTGGCTGTATGATAGACATCAAACGTGACGGGAAGATTCAAAGTGTGCGCTGTTGCACTGAGGGACCAGCGTTTGACTCAAAAGAGGTGTTCTTCTAATGGACAGGCTCGCAATAAAGCTATGCGGTGTTGATTTCAAGAACCCGCTCATCGCAGCTAGTGGCACGTTCGGCTATGGGCTTGAATATGCGGAAGTGTGCGACCTGAATGCAATGGGGGGCATTTCTGTCAAAGGACTATCGTTAGAGCCTCATCAGGGCAACTCAATGCCACGTATCAGGGAAACTGCAGCAGGTATGCTAAACTCTATCGGCTTACAAAACATAGGCGTAAGAGCGTTTATAAAGGATAAACTACCGCGTCTGCACGAGTATAACACACGCATTATCGTGAACTTTTGGGGGAAGACTGAGGAAGAATATTGCAAAGTAGCGCAGATTTTAGACGATGTTGATGTTGATATGCTAGAGATGAATATATCCTGCCCCAACGTAAAGGAGGGCGGGCAGTCGTTCAGTGCCACACCCGATAGTGCGGCAAATGTAACGTCCGCCGTCCGCAAGGTGGTAAAGAACAAGCCACTGATTGTGAAGCTATCACCCAATGTATCTGACATTACACTCTACGCTAATGCGGTGGAACGTGCGGGTGCTGATGCACTATCGGCTATCAACACGCTAATAGGTATGGCTATCAACGTGAAAACGCGCAAACCATACCTAGCTAATGGCATAGGAGGTTTGTCAGGAGCTGCTATAAAGCCAATCGCCGTGCATATAGTTCATAAAATATATAAATCAGTTAAGATTCCCATTATCGGTGTCGGTGGGATAATGACAGGAGAAGACGCGGCGGAGTTCTTCCTCGCAGGTGCATCAGCTGTGCAGGTTGGCACCGCGAACTTTGCCGAACATGAGGCAATACCCCGCATTGCCAGCGAATTAAATAAGTATTGTGCGGATAATAGTGTGAATAATGTATCAGAATTAACAGGAGGCTTGTTAATCTAACTATAAATTACATTAGATTAAAGTTTTAGCTGCATTATTCCGAAAGGGTGTCAGCCTCCGTGCCGACTACTAGCGAATCCTTTCGGCAAATGCGGTTGTTCCGCTGTTTGCAACCCTGTGAGTGTATCAGAAATGTGTGCAGTTGTCCAGTATTTTAATGGTAGTGGAGATTGAGGATATACAATGTTTAGTTGGTTTAAGGGGCTGTTCAAGCGCAAGGGTAAAGGCAAAAAAAAATCAGATGTGGGTAAAGTAAGCTCACCTTATGAGCTTGCCTGCATTGCTGCTATGAAAAATGATATGAAAGGCGCATTCAGAGGGTTTCTCGCTGCGGCAAAGGCTACCAATGACCCCCGTGCACAATATTTCGTTGGCTTTATGCTGTTGCATGGCTCTGGCATAGCTAAAAACATAAATATAGCAGTTGATTGGCTAAGGCTGTCGGCGGCACAGCAAAATGCAGACGCACTCTATACGTTGGGGGAGCTACATCTATCAGGCATAGGCGTGCCAAAGGACATTAAAACCTGCCTTGCGCTATTCAAGCTAGCCGCCAAACAGAAACACATTGGGGCTAACTATCGGCTAGGTATGATATATAAAACGGGTAAGCTCGGCGTAGAGAAAAGCGATGCACAGGCTATGGACTATCTATTTGTAGCAGCAGAGCAGGGGCACATGAAAGCACAGTATAACATGGGGGTAATGGCTAGCGACGGCAGGGGGACGCCTCGTGATGACGAACAGGCGGCTAAATGGTATCAACTCTCAGCAGAACAAGGCTATGAACTGGCACAATACAACCTTGGCTATATGTATCAAGCGGGCAGAGGCGTGCCGCTAGACTATAAAAAAGCTAACTACTGGTTTCTAAAATCAGCCAAAGGATTAGAACACTACGAAAGCAAGGTCAAACTATTGTAGGTTCACCATAAAAAATCTTGACAGGTTGTAGAATATATTATACAATGAAAACATAGGAATAGGAATTTGTGAATATGCTTATACATACTACGGATATTTACGATAAATGGTTTGAGAAATTGAAAGACGTGCGTGCAAAAGCCCTCATACTCAAGAGGCTATTTAGGATAACGGAAACGGGCAATCTTGGCGACACTCGTTCGGTAGGTGGTGGGGTGTTAAACGGCAGGAGAGGAAACAACAATGGAAATTAAGACAAAAAAATGGGACGTATTGGAACATCTTAAAACTGACGGCGAAATAGCAACTTTCCTTGAAACTTGCCTAGAGGACAATGACTATGACTTTTTCATCCGAGCACTCAATACGGCATCTCGTGCTCGTGGAATTAACACTATGGCACAAAAAATAGGAGTTCCTCGCGAGAGCCTCTACAAGAGTCTTTCTGGAAACCACAAGCCAAACTTTGAAACTATATTTAAGACTATGAATGAACTTGGCTTTAATGTCCATATAGTCCCGAAATCTGCTGACGTTGCGATGCAAAGTCTTTAGCCGCAAAATAATATGGGGCAATAGCGTAAAATTTATAATATAATGGCAAAAATGGAAGATAAAGTAGCTTTTAGAAATAACTCTATCCGCCGAACACTCCATAACGACGAGTGGTGGTTTGTTATAGTGGATATTGTCGCAGCACTTACTGGTTCTGTTCAGCCTGACGGATACATTAAGGATATGCGCCGTAGAGACCATGCACTTTCCAAAGGGTGGGGGCAAATTGCCACCCCCCTTTCAATAGATACTGCTGGTGGGCGTCAACGCCTAAATTGTGCTAATACAGAAGGAATTTTTCGCATAATCCAGTCTATTTCAAGCCCTAAAGCTGAACCGTTCAAGCGATGGCTGGCAAAGGTAGGCTACGAGCGGACACAGGAGATAGAAAACCCTGAGCTTGCAACAAAACGGACACGAGCACTGTATAAGGCTAAGGGCTATTCAGATGATTGGATTGAAAAACGTATGCGGAGCATTGCCATTCGTGAGGAACTTACCGATGAATGGAAAAATCGCGGAATAAAAGAGAGTAGAGAGTTTGCCATTTTAACTGCTGAAATATCTAAAGCAGCATTTGGTATGACACCATCTCAGTATAAAGAATACAAGGGCTTGAAACGCGAAAATCTTCGCGACCATATGGACGATTTAGAGCTAATTTTTTCTATGCTAGGCGAAGCCTCAACTAAAAAAATTACTGAAACTAAAGACCCACATGGTTTTGAGCAGAACAAAGAAGTCGCTATTGAAGGTGGGCAAGTGGCAGGCAATGCACGTAAAGACTTGGAGACAAAAAGTGGGGTAAAGGTGGCTAACAAAAACAACTATTTGGAATACTCCACGAAGAACATTGAAAGTAAAGACTAAAATAAGTCCACGCAGGGGTGCCACCTTTGCCTGTATGGAGGCAGAGGCTGAACTTATCACCCTAATCAAGACTATGCCAAACGACAAGATTCTGCTTGCCCGCAAAATAATATGGGGCAATAGCGTAAGATTTATGATATAATGACCGCAGAATAAATGCGTATCATAGGTATAATTGGTCGCCCAAATGTGGGCAAGTCAACATTGTTTAACCGCATTGCGGGCAAGCGTATCGCAATTACGGATGACCGACCGGGCGTGACACGCGACCGCATAGAAGCCGATGCAACTTGGAACGGCAAACGTTTCAAGATGGTTGACACCGCTGGCTTTGACCTGAAAGATGACCTCATCAAGCGTGAGATGCAACAACAAGTCTATGCCGCATTAGAGCTTGCTGACGAGTTTATACTGGTAACAGACGGGATTGAGGGCAAACACCCCCTTGACGAAATCGTCTCCACAATGTTGCATAAAAAGGGCAAACCATTCATAGTAGCCGTCAATAAGATAGACACTGAAGCTAAAGCTAGCCTAATAAACGACTTTTATTCACTGGGCGCACAAAACGTCATCGGCATTAGTGCTACTCACGGACACTACGTGGCTGAACTGTTGGACGAGATAACTGATGGTATTACTGATGAATACGCCGATGAGGAAACAAAAGGCATAGCAGTGGCGGTGATAGGCTGTCCGAATGTTGGCAAATCAAGCCTAGTAAATGCTTGGCTCGGCGAGGAACGCGTTATCGTAACACCGATAGCGGGCACCACTAGGGATAGCGTGGACACACAGTTTGAATATAACGGCGAAAATTACACGCTGATAGACACCGCAGGCATCCGCAAAAAATCAGTTATGTTTAAGGATGCCATTGAGCGCATCGGCTACTTCCGTAGCATTGACGCCATTGAGCGTTGCAACGTAGCAGTGGCGGTGATAGACGCTGTTAATGGCATAAATGAGCGAGACGTAAAGGTAATTGCTGATGCGTGGGAGGCAGGCAAACCTGTAGTAATTGCAGTCAACAAATGGGATATAGCCTCAAAAGAGCAAACTGTTGCAGCTTTTAAGCAACAGGTCTTTGAGAAACTACAATTTATGCACAACCCCGCTATCATATTTATAGTAGCCGCTATTGGCAAAAACGTATTCAAGCTGCTTGATGTAGCCAAAAAGTTATATGACGAATCATGCAAGCGCGTAGCCACAGCGGCGGTCAACAAAGTGTTAGAAGAGGCTCTTGCTCGCCACCAGCCGCCGACAGTCCACAACAGACGCTTAAAACTATTCTATATGACACAGGCTAGCACCAACCCGCCACACTTTGTGGTGTTCGCCAACTACCCTGCCGCACTGCATTTTTCATACAGGCGGTTTATCGTCAACGTATTGCGGGAGCGGTTTGGTTTTGATGGCGTTCCTGTAGTATTGTCTGTCCGCAAGCGCGGAGGTAGTAGCAGAGGAGACGAAGGGATTGTTCCTAAAAAGCTACCCAAAAGCCACTAAAGTTTTAACCTATCTTTACCGATATAGCAATCGGTTGATTGTTTGGAGGTTCTAGGTATGGAAATATCAACAGTCTTGGGCATTGCGCTAGGGCTATTTACGCTAATCGGCGGTATGATACTGAAAGGTGCAAGTATTGGCGCGCTAGCTAACCCTGCCGCACTAGTAATAATATTTGTCGGCACGACAGCTGCACTTCTGAACGCATTCCCTATGAAGGAATTCGTAAAGATGGGTGTGATGTTTAAGAACCTCTTTGCTGGCGTGAAAGTCCCGACAAAAGAGGAGATTGCCCGCTTATTCGTTAGTTATGCTAGCGTCGTCCGCAAAGACGGCTTGCTTGCACTTGAAAATGTTAGGGTGGAAGACCCGTTTATGGCAACTGGCATATCAATGGTGGTGGATGGCTCTGAGCCTGAAGACGTTGAGGCAGTGTTAGAAAGCCAAGTTGAGGCACTGGGGGCACGACACAAACTGGGGGCACAGTTATTTGCACAAGGGGGGATGTATGCCCCTACGTTGGGCGTTATGGGTGCGGTAATAGGGCTTGTGGCAGCACTCAGCGACCTATCAGATATTGAAAAGCTAGGACACGCAATATCAGCCGCATTTATTGCAACGCTGTTTGGTATATTTACTGGTTATGTTATGTGGCACCCATTTTCAAATAAGCTAAAACAGATGAACCTCACCGAAATGGAAATAAAACGAATGATTATAGAAGGGATAACGTGTCTACAGGCGGGGCAACCGCCACGCGTAATGCAGCTGAAGATGTTGTCGTATATCCCCGACAAAATGAAAGCCGCATTGCTCGCCGAATGGGAGGGTGCTAAATAAATGTCTAAAAAACACCACGAGGAGCACGAAGAGCACCCAGATGAAACGTGGCTTGTCCCTTATTCGGACGTACTCACGCTGTTGCTCGCGCTGTTCATCGTACTATTTGCTGTATCAAGCAAACCAACTCCCGCAGAGGTCGCCGCTCTGAGCGAATCGTTTAGGCAAGCGTTCAACGAATATTCGGGTATATTCCCTGGTGCAATTTTGCCGATAGAGTCTGTGAAACCCACATTGAAAGACTCTAAACCCTCTGGTCCGCAGGAAAAGGAAGAGGCAGAGTTAGAAACTATCCGCGAAAGCATAGGTGCTTTCACCGCAGCCAGTAGCATAGGTTCTGGCATTGAGGCTGAGATGACGGATGAGGGGTTACTGATAATTATAAAAGATAATCTATTATTTCAGTCAGGCAGTGCTGAGTTAATGCAGAGCGCATTAGGCATAGCCAGAACGCTTGGCACAATGCTGTCAACGATGCGACAGAAAGTTATAGTGAGCGGACATACAGATAACGGCAGGATTCGGACGGCAGAATTTCCCACTAACTGGGAGCTTAGTAGCCGTCGTGCCTCTAACTTTATGCGATATATGCTAGACCACGAACCCTTTTTGCGCCCAGAACGCTTTAGTGTAGCTGGCTATGGCGAATACCGTCCTGTGGCTAGCAACCTCACCGAATACGGCAGACAGCAAAACCGCCGCGTTGAAATTCTAGTGCTGCGCAACTACCCCAACAAAATACAGCCTACGCCAGAGGTATCTACTGACGGGTTTGAATAACAGGGAAGTAGTACGTGTTGCAAAATGGAATGGAACAGATAAAGGCAGTAGCACTTTGGTGCAAAACGAGGACTTTGGTCATAAATGTCTTGTAGTAGCGATGAATGCGGTGCTAAATCGCCTTGAAGCCGCCAATATAACTATAGCGAGGAAAGCAAGTCCACAAAGGATTGAAAAGAAATATATAGATGAAGAGGTTTTGAAAGAAGCGATAATAAATGCTTTTGCACATAATGACTATTCTCAGGGATTTACACCTATTTTTGAAATTTATGATGACAGGTTTGAAATAACAACTTATGGTGATTTGCTGGCTTGGATGGATAAGGAAGATTTCTTTATCGGAACATCAAAACCGCGCAACCCCGAACTAGTGGAAATTTTCCACACCTTGCATTATGTTGAAGAACTTGGTTCTGGAATACCAAAAATCATTAAAATCTACGGTCGCGAAGCGTTTTGTTTTTCCAACTCCATAACACGACTTTCGTTGAAATTTGATATGAGTGTGGCTAGTATAGAAAAAAGTGGGGTAAAAAGTGGGGTAAAAAGTTGGAGTAAAATACTAGATGCTTTGCGGAAAAATCCAAAAATTACAACCACAGAACTTGCCGAAATTACGGGCATAGGATTGAGCGCAGTTGATAACAACTTGAAAAAACTAAAAACTGACGGAAAAATTGAGCGTATCGGTCCAAAAAATGGCGGTTATTGGAAAGTAATTGAGCCGACACATTAGAGCGTTGGTGCTATGCCAGAACTATCTACTAACGGGTTTGAATAACAGTGGAAACAAAATCAATCTCCCCTGACGATGGGTAGCGGAAAGAAAAAAATAGTAAATGCACTTACCATTAAAACCTATTGCCCTCAGGTATATATACATTGGTTTGAAAGTGTTGTATGCCTTGCTCTGGGGTTTCAAAACATTCTTGTATCAAGAACGTTCCCAATTTCTCTGTTTTAATAGTCTTGTTGATTGCATTGTCAAAGGTATCATACACACCAATGATTTTCTGTCCCTTGATAGCAACAAAGCTCTTACCATACTGAGCATAGAGGGAAGTCATATTGTTCTTAAAAAACTCATAGTTTAGATTTTTCATATATACCTCAATAACTCTTATTGTGTATTCTAATCCAAGTTCAATTTTTTGGCAAGTATATTTTCCTCCATCGCTTCCTGTTCCGCTGTTAGCATAACCACACCTCCTAAACTTTCGCCAGCTATTTTTGGCAAACTTCGCTACTTTTCGCAAACCGCCTCTTTCATCTGCTTTACATATTCGTAAATATACGGAGTCGCACTTTCTCCGTGCTCTTCTATAATCTTTACTATGGCACTGCCAACAATAACCCCATCGGCGAGCTTTGCCATTTCAGTGGCTTGGGCAGGGGTGTGAATGCCGAACCCCACCGCTAACGGCAGTTTAGTTGCCGCTCTTACCGAACTGACCATCCCCGCAATATCAGCCTTGAACTCCCCGCGCACCCCTGTAACGCCTAGCGATGAAACTAAATACAGAAACCCTGATGCTGCTTGAGCGATACTCCTAATGCGGTCCTCTGATGTAGGGGCGATAAGCGAGATAATATCTACATTATGCGCTAATGCGATGTCGCGCAGCTCCCCCTGCTCCTCAAAGGGCAGGTCGGGAACGATAATGCCATCAACTCCCGTGTCTTGGCAGCGTTTGAAAAAGGCGTCATAACCATAGTTAAACACTGGGTTAAGATAGCTTAAAAACACCAGCGGTGTTTCAATCTTGCATCTCAACCCCTCTACTAACGAGAAAATCTTTTCCAGCGTAGTCAATGCATTAAGCGCACGGACGTTTGCCCGCTGGATTACTGGTCCCTCAGCAATGGGGTCTGAAAAGGGGATGCCTATTTCTACTAGGTCTGCCCCAGCCCTTGCCATCTCAAGGATAAACTCCTCCGTCTTTTCAATGCTAGGGTCTCCACCTGTGACAAAGCCGATAAACGCCTTGCCGTTTTCAAATGCCTTATAAATATTACTCATCTATCAGCTCCCCGCGGTAGCGCGCTATGGCAGCCACGTCTTTGTCCCCCCGTCCAGAAAGACAAACTATAATACTCTCGTCTGTGCTCAACTTAGGTGCCAACACACGAGCATAAGACACCGCATGGGCACTCTCAATAGCACTAATTATCCCCTCAGTGCGGGCAAGGTATTCAAAGGCACTTACCGCCTCTTCATCGGTAATAGCTACATACTCCGCACGCCCTGTGTCGTGTAGGTATGCGTGCTCTGGTCCTATACCGGGGTAATCTAACCCTGCAGAGATAGAATACACTGGTGCTATCTGCCCCTCGTCGTTCTGGCAAAAGTAAGATTTCATCCCGTGAAAAACCCCAACCCTGCCACGTGCAATAGTAGCTGCATGCTTGTTCGTATCTATCCCCAGCCCCGCAGCTTCACAACCGATAAGTTTGACACTTGCATCTGGGATAAAGTGATAGAAAATACCAATCGCATTACTGCCACCACCCACACAAGCGAGCACTGCAGTGGGAAGTTTCCCCTCCCGTTCAAGGAACTGCTCACGAGCTTCCCGCCCGATGACGCTCTGAAAATCACGAACAATCATCGGGAAAGGGTGCGGACCCATCACCGACCCCAACACGTAGTGGGTGTCGTGGACACGGCTGACCCATTCGCGCATAGTTTCATTCACAGCATCTTTGAGCGTTTGAGTGCCAGATGTGACAGCATTAACCTTCGCTCCCAGTAGGCGCATACGATAGACGTTTAATGACTGCCGTTCGGTGTCCTCTTTGCCCATAAAAATTTCACACTCTAGCCCTAAAAGAGCTGCTGCTGTGGCAGCCGCTACCCCGTGCTGACCTGCCCCTGTTTCCGCAATTACCCGTGTCTTGCCCATCTTCTTTGCTAGCAGGGTCTGCCCCAACACGTTGTTGATTTTATGTGAACCTGTGTGGTTTAAGTCTTCTCGTTTTAGATAAACTTTCGCTCCACCTAGAGCTGCAGTCATCTTGGCTGCATAGTATAGACGCGAAGGACGCCCTGCATAGTTCCGCAGTAACTCATCAAGTTCAGCGCAAAAAGCATTATCGTTTTTATAGTAGTTATACGCTTTTTCCAGATTACTCAGTTCATTCATCAATGTCTCGGGGATATACTGCCCACCGTAATCACCAAATCGCCCATTTTTCATACCAACACCCCTCCCAAAGATGAATTCTCCTATGTTTCTTTATACAGAGATGTAGGGGTTTTGTCAATAGCTAGTGCTACGGAGAACGATTTAGTTCAAATCTTATTCGGCAGCTCTGGTTCGGAGCTTGTCCTATGCAAGAACCTTAAGCGGCATTTTATATCAAGCGAAATTCATAAGCCGTATTATGATATGATTATTGATAGGCTAGATAATGACGGGGCTATAAGGGACGCCTATAAGCTGTCCTTGAGAAAAAACAAAGAGGAAAGGCTTAGCCTGTTTAATTTGCTCGCCAAAGCTAGTCCAGTTGCATGAATGCTGTCATAGGCAAGTTCAGTAGCAATGCTAGGCTCTGACCTGTTTGATATGTTGCCCCATACCTAGCCTCACTACTTTACTTTATAAACTTCTTTATAGCCTCTCCATAGGCTATTACCGATGCCGAGCTATTATATGGCTTGCTGTCTTTAATCTTATCTAACAATAGTGCAACGATTAGCTTTTTATGTAGCCTAAACTTCATTTCCCTATGGTGATGGGCTTCACCATTTCTCATTTCAATCTCGCCACAATTTTTTCCATTCAGTTTGAACAAAACTTTCTGACAAGGGATAAGACCTTCTCTTGCTCCAGAATTAGCTATAGTCAGGTTGTCTAATAGCACATTGATAACGTCCTTATGCCAAAAAATATGAAACGTGTCATTATGCTTAACTGTCAGATAGCTAACTTGACTACCTTCAAATATAGACTTCTCTAAAAACGCCTCTAACCTGTACCGTTCTTGTAGTTTATCCAATAGTTGTTTCATATATTCTGCTATTTTTTGCTTACATACCATTTTATTACTATCATATTCATGCTTGCTAGGTATTGCCCTTATACACTCTAGCATAATCTGCCCTATACCATTCATAGCTCTGAAAGCACTATCGTCTTCAAATCGGCTCTCTCCATACAGAAATATCTGCCAATAGCCCGTTCCGCTCTTGACTGAATGGGCATCGCCATTAGCATCTACTACGTCCTTTTTCGCCTTTGGGTCGTTCTGGTAGTCATCGCTCAAGCCGATGAGCCTAGCGAATTCTTTGGCATCATCATGCCCCTGTTGCCTAACTGCCCTTGCCTTTTCAGATGTCATTGCCCTTTTGCGTGGCATATCCTACACCCCTAAAATAAGTATCTCATGCGACCGCTTCACATTGGTGTTAGTCCCGTTCTCTATGCGGTTCTTGCCTATCCGTGTTTCACCCTGTCCCAATGTATATTGCCAAGCCACATCAATTATCTTATAGCCACTATACATCTCCCTAACCGCACTACAGTCATTATATGACAAGATAAAACCGCCTTTATGTGCTTTTAACATTTCGGCAAGTAATGCGTGGTTAAAATTATTGTGGTGAACAGGGAAATTTCTTTGCGGGTAAATTCCGTGAAACATCTTGCTATCCCCCTCTAAATAATACGGCGGGTCGCAATACAGGAAATCGTCACTATGCTTTGGGATAACATTCTCAAACACATCGCAAAAAACGTTCAGATTATTAGGGTTGAATTTTCTAACCTTTTCAATAGCAAGCCTATATCTAGTCTCATCTTCATATATAGAAGACATCCACCCTAGAAAACCAGGACCATAAGACAAGTTGTGATTGAAGTAGTAACACATGGCAAGCTCCAATGGTTCTAGCTTGAGAACGCCATCCCAGTGTTGTTTTAACTTTTGCTTTATACGTGCATATTCGTCTTTTGTTGGTTTTAATTCGGATAGTTTTTTATAAAGCACTTCAGGCTGTGAAATCTGAACCTGCCAATAATTTGCCAATATATCAAATACATCATAGCCGATAACTTCAACATCAAGCTCTTTGCTACACGCAATCTCCACCGAGCCACCACCGAAAAATGGCGAAACCACCCTGCGAACATCGCTAGGCAAGTGTTCCAATATCAGCCCAACAGCAAGGCTCTTGCCACCGGGGTAGCGCAAGGGTGAGCCAATGTAACGTTTATATCTAATCTTGCCGCTGGGACTTCTGAGATTTGCTAAGAATAAATCTTTTGTCGTTAGGTTAGGCAGGAATGAGATGTCTTCTATACTACCATATTCAACAGGTTCATCCAATATATCTGATAACACCGCTTGCATAGACAACCCTCCATAGCCTCATTTACAAGTTTAGTC